>JBKKBW010000152.1:0-6296 GCA_046713635.1 Dehalococcoidia bacterium | reverse complement strand
CTCTTTGACCTCCGCGCCTCGCTCGCCGCAGCCAAGACCCCTAGCGATGTCCGTGCTGGCCTCGCCGCCGCAGATCTCCTGAGTGACGTCTTGCTTTCCTGGCGAGAAGTCCTCCACGCGCTCGACTGATTATCACATCCCGCCAGACGCCCAACTTTTACCCCTCGTTCACGCACGTTAACCTCGCGTTAACCACCCCAGGGCTAACGTGGCATCAGAGAATAGATGATTAGGAAAAGGGAGGAATCTACAAGTATGGACGGACCAGCAACTAGAGGAGTCGCGCTGAAGCGTCTCGGCAGGATGCCGCTTCTGCTCATCGCGGTGCTGGCGCTTACCACGATGGCGATGGCCTTCATCGCCTGTGGCGACGATGACGACGAGAACGGAAATGGAAACGGCGTCGAGCCGACTGCTGCCTCGACCGACGCCGCCACTGAGCCTGCCGATGACCTGTCGGGCGACATTGAAGGCGACGGGTCAAGCACGGTGTTTCTCATCGCGGAAGCGGTGGGCGAAGAGTTCATGGCGTTGCACTCCGGCGTCAACGTCCTAGTCGGAGAGTCTGGGACGTCTGGCGGGTTCGAGAAGTTCTGCGCTGGGGAAACAGACTTCAGCAACGCATCTCGTGCGATCAAGCAGGAGGAGATCGATGCGTGCACGGCTGGCGCCGTCGAATACACTGAATTCGAGATCGCCTATGACGGCCTAGCCGTCGTCACGAACCCGAGCAGTGACTTTGTCGACTGCTTGACGGTGGACGAGCTCAAGAAGATATGGGAGCCGGCCGCTGATCGGACGATCACCAACTGGAGCCAGGTACGCGACGGCTTTCCAGACAAGGCCCTGGTACTATACGGTCCAGGCACCGACTCCGGGACGTTCGATTACTTCACTGCCGAGATTGTGGGTGAGGAGGGCTCCAGCCGTAGCGACTATACTCCCAGCGAGGACGACAACGTGCTGGTACAGGGTGTAGCGGGCGACGAAAGCGGACTAGCGTACTTCGGTCTCGCCTACGCAGTACAGAACTCGAGCCAACTAAGGCTCCTTAGCGTCGATGGTGGAGGCGGCTGCGTTGCGCCTTCTGCAGCAACGGTGCTGGACGGCACGTACACACCCCTGGCGCGACCGCTCTTCGTCTACGTACGCAACGATGCGCTGGCGCGCCCTGAGATGGAGGAGTTCATTCGGTTCTGGCTGACTGAAGGGCCGGCGCTGGCTGAGGAAGTCGGCTACGTGAAGTCACCGGACGCCTCATACCAGGAGGGTCTAGCCAAGCTTCCGTGACGGCAGGAGCTCCTGCAAGGTTCGGTCCCGACACCTCCGTTCACGGCTCCCTCCCGAATGGAGGTGTCGGGCTATCTATGTTACCCAGAGAGGCGCAATCTTGGCTGTAGTTGCAACTGAAGTCGGTGGGGTCTCGCGTGTACGCCGTCCCAAGGTGCTGAGCCGGCGGGTCAGGCGTGCGCGCGAAGCAGTCATTTACGCGCTGCTCTTCGGCTGCGCGATCGTCTCCGTGTTCACGACGTTCGCGATCGTCGTCGTGCTCATCGAGGAGAGCACGGCCTTTTTCGGCGAGGTCTCGCTGAGCGAATTTCTCACCGGTACACGCTGGTCGCCTCTGTTTGCAGAACAACACTTCGGCATACTTCCGCTCTTGTCGGCGACCCTGCTCGTCTCGTTTTTGGCGACCTTGATCGCGGTGCCCCTCGGCCTGGGTGCAGCCATCTTTCTGAGCGAGTACGCACCGGCCCGCGTTCGAGCAATCGTCAAACCCATCCTTGAGATCCTCGCGGGGATTCCCACCGTGGTCTACGGGTACTTTGCCTTGACCTTCATCACCCCTGAGGTCCTCAAGGTAGTCTTCGTCGATATTAGGCCGTTCAACGTGTTGAGTGCCGCCGTCGCGATGGGCATCATGATCCTGCCGTTGGTCTCGTCGCTCAGCGAGGATGCAATGCGAGCCGTGCCCCAATCACTACGCGAGGGTGCCTATGGCCTCGGGGCGAACCGTTACGAAGTCGCGACGCGTGTTGTCGTGCCGGGAGCCCTATCGGGCATCATTGCGGCGGTAATCCTTGCGATCTCTCGCGCTGTGGGAGAAACGATGATCGTGACGGTCGCGATGGGATTGCAGCCGAACCTCAGCTGGAACCCACTCGAGGGCATGGAGGCGATGACCGCCTACATCGTCCAGGTGAGCCTGGGCGATACGCCTCGTGGGACAATCGAGTACAGCAGCATTTTCGCGGTTGGGCTCGTGCTCTTCGTCGTCACTTTGCTGCTCAACATCGTTGCCCAGTGGCTGCTCAGCCGCTTTCGTGAGGTGTACGAGTGATCGGCTCCGGCGCCTTTCAACGGAGGCTCCTAGTAAGAAGGGGGTCTGGGCTCGTATTTGCCATCGTCTGCCTTGCGGCCACGCTGGCAGGAATCGCATTGCTTGGTGTCCTGCTCATCACGGTAGCCGGCGACGGGCTAGGCCGGCTCAGCTGGGACTTCGTCAACAGTTTCCCGTCGCGCCACCCTGAGGAGGCGGGAATAAAGGCCGCGCTCTATGGCACGCTCTGGATCATGGCGTTCACGGCGATCTTCGCCGTACCGCTCGGCATCGGGGCCGCCGTCTACTTAGAGGAGTTCGCTCCTCGTAACTGGACGACACGCATTATCGAGACCAACATCAACAACCTCGCCGGCGTGCCCTCGATCGTCTACGGCATCCTTGGGCTCGCTGTCTTTGTACGCGGAATGGACCTCGAGCGCACCATCCTTGCCGGGTCTCTGACCATGGCGCTGCTCGTCTTGCCCATCATCATCGTCGCGTCACGGGAAGGTCTTCGGGCAGTGCCCCAATCTATCCGTGAAGGCTCCCTTGCGCTTGGCGCGACGCGCTGGCAGGCGGTGCGCTTTCAGGTGCTGCCGGTAGCCTTTGCGCCGATGATGACCGGCGTGATCCTCGCGCTCTCGAGGGCCATCGGTGAGACCGCGCCGCTGATCATGATGGGGGCCCTGACGTTTATCGCTTTCACTCCCGACGGGCCGGGCGACCGCTTCACTGTGCTTCCGATCCAGATCTTTAACTGGGTCTCGCGGCCTCAGCCCGAGTTCAAGGAGAACGCCGCCGCCGGCATCATCGTCCTGCTCATCGTCCTTCTCAGCATGAATGCCGTGGCCATCGCCTTGCGCACCTGGTTCGAAAGGAAACGCTCGTGGTGACGTCAGAAACGTCCGTTCCACTCCAATACGCTGTTGCGCCTCCACAGGCTAAGATGGACGCAATGGACGCTCTAGATGACATCGCCATGGAGGTTCGGGCACTCCACGCATGGTACGGCAAGTTCCGGGCCCTCAAGGACGTCACGCTGCCGGTGCCCAAGCGCCGCATAACAGCGATCATCGGCCCCTCCGGCTGCGGCAAGAGCACGCTCATTCGCTGTCTCAATCGCATGAACGAGCTGATACCCGGCTTTCGTGTCGAAGGCGACGTGCTGTTCGAAGGCCGCAACATCTACGACCGCAAAGTTGACGCTGTCGAAGTACGCCGGCGTATCGGCATGGTGTTCCAGAAGCCGAATCCCTTCCCCAAGTCGAACTACGACAACGTCGCCTTTGGCGCCCGCATTAACGGCTATGATGGCAAGCTCAGCGAAATCGTCGAGCGCGCGCTCCGTCAGGCAGCGCTCTGGGAGGAAGTGAAAGACAAGCTCCATAAGAGCTCCCTCGCTCTCTCTGGAGGCCAGCAGCAGCGGCTCTGCATCGCGCGGACGCTCGCCATCGAACCCGAAGTCATCCTGATGGACGAGCCCTGTAGCGCGCTCGATCCCGTCGCTACGCTCAAGATCGAAGACCTCATGCGCGAGCTTGCACGCGAGTACTCGATCGTCATCGTGACACACAACATGCAGCAGGCAGCGCGAGTGGCCGACTACACCGCGGTCATGATGATGGACGACGATCGCGCAGGCCAGCTCATCGAATACGGACCGACGAACGAGATATTCACCAATCCGAAGGAAAAGCGCACCGAAGATTACATCACCGGGCGATTCGGATAGAATGACGCCATGACTACCCGCTCAGCGTTCGACCGCCAGCTGACACAAATCCAGGAAGAGATGCTGCTACTCGGCACGATGGTCGACAACGCTATCGAGCGCTCTGTCAGATCGCTCACTGAGCGAGACCTTGATCTTGCCCGGCAGGTTATTGCCGACGATCTTCGCATCAATAAGAAGCGCTACGACATCGAAGACAAGTGCCTCGAGCTGATCGCTACACAGCAGCCATTAGCGAGCGATCTGCGTACGATCGTTTCTGTGCTCTACATCATCGTTGATCTCGAGCGAATGGCTGATCACGCCGAGGGCACAGCCAAGATCGCACTCATGCTGGCGGACGAACCACCAATCATGCCCTTGATCGACATTCCGCGCATGGCGGAAATCGCTCGACAGATGCTGATCGCCAGCCTGGAGACGCTCAAGGACCGCGATGCCGATCGCGCCCGCGCGCTTTGCAACCAGGACGATGAAGTCGATGCCTTGTACGACAAGGTCTACGGCGAGCTCGTGAAGCTAATGGTAGACGATGCCAACATCGAGCGTGCCACTCATCTCATCTGGGTCGCCCACAACCTTGAGCGCATCGCCGATCGCGTGACCAACATCTGCGAACGCGTCGTCTACCTGGTCGAAGGAAAGCTCGAAGAGCTCAACGTCTCGACCTACTAACCGCGCGTCAATCTACGAGCGCTATTTCGTCACCCACGCGTGCCTCGCCTGGCTCCGCGACTGTGCAGTATACGCCGAAGTTGACTTCCTTCGGTTGGTCCGATCGGTACGTCGGGATGATCTTGAGGGTGTCCAGATCTGGCTCGCCTGTTTCGGGGCTACGCGTCGTCACTATGCAGCGCGAGTCGCGCATTTTCACCCGCAAGAGAGCCTTCCCAACCCGCACTTCGCGGCCTAGCCACTCGTCTTCCTGATGCGCGGTCGCGCCGGAGATGTAAATGTTCTGACGGAAGCGTCTGCCGTCTACCTCGTCTTGCGCTGCTGCAGCAGCGAGAGCGCCTAGCGACGCAGTGGAGCACATCGAGAGCGGAAACCCGTCGAACGAAGCACCCGCACGGACGGCCTTTACCAGCCGGATCGGTTGTCTCGTGAACGTCGATAGCGCGTCATTCCAATCCCCACGTACGACATGCCCCTCTACCGACCGCCCTCCGAAGAAGGATGTCGTCACAAGTTCACCCGGCTCAGGAGTGCCCGTCACCGATCGACCGTCCGGGAACGTGAGCGCCATGTAATCCGTCGGCGCGTCATACGACGCGCCGATCCGCACGAGCGGCCCGTACTCGCGCTGCGTAAACAGTCTGCCTCCACCATCGACAATGAAGAATGCGCGGTCGCCGGGGATGCCGGCCTTGTCGAGGAATGCTTGCTTCACTTCGCATAGCGCAAGCGCCTTCACCGGAGACGTATACATACGTTCGACGCGTATCATAGGCAATCTCCAACTGCGGTCGTTCAGTCTAGCACGGGTGGCAGTGGCCTGCGTGCTATGCTCTCGGCATGTCAAGCACGACTGTCACTGTCGCGGGACGCGAGCTGTCCTTCACCTGTCATAGCGGGCTGCGGGCGGGTAGGGGGCTGCCCAACTCGCTGGAAGGTATCCGTGACTGCGTCGAAGCAGGTGTCTTCCGGATCGAGATCGATATCCATTCCATGGCCGGCAACGACTACCTCGGAAGCCACGCCAGCCGTCTAGATTAGTCAACGACGACGAGCAGGCCCGTCGGCCGCTTGACGCGAGAAGACGCGCTTACGCTTCGGCGCAAGGACGGTCTCGATGCCCGGCCGCCCCTTCTCAGCGAAGTTGTCGCGCTGGTTCAACCCCACACGTCGGAGCTACAGCTTGACCTGAAGGACTGGCGCCCTCTCACGTCGGAGCGTGTCCGCACGCTCATTGCGCTGACTGAACCGCTCGGGAAGCGCGCAATCGTTTCGTCCGGTCAAGACTGGAACCTGCGAGCGATCGCGAACTGCACGAATACTCTGCGTCTTGGCTTCGACCCCGATCACTATATCGCGGCGGAACGCCGTCACGTTCCAGTTCCTGTGCGGCTTGGCGCGTACGCCTATCGCGATGACCACCCGCTCGCGATAGGACGCTCGCAGCCCGTTGGAGCGTATCTCGGCGAAAGGGTCACTGATCTGCTGTCGAAGTGTCCAACCGCCACGGAATTCTTTGTCGAGTTTCACCTACTCCTTCAGGCAGCAGACGAAGGAGTCTCACTT
>JBKKBW010000151.1:0-2696 GCA_046713635.1 Dehalococcoidia bacterium | reverse complement strand
TTCCATCCGCGCCTGAAAAACGTCATCGCATTGTTCAAGGAGAACGAGCAGTTCAAACAAACGCGCGGGCTGATCGAGCTGGTCTCGCGATTACTGAAATCGGTCTGGGACCGACAGGCAAACGACGTATTCCTGATTGGCCCACAGCACTTCGACTTGTCCATCGCTGATGTCCGCGACAAGCTCACGGAAATATCCGGTATGCGCGATGTCATCGCCAAGGACTTATGGGATGCGCAGCAGTCTGCGCACGCCCAGGTGATCGATCTCCAGACCGGCAAAGAAGCAGCAACGCAGGTCGGGGCCCTGATGCTAACGGCGAGTCTTTCGACTGCCGTAAACGCCGTCAAGGGTCTCACGCGTGAAGAGATGGTGGAATGCCTCGTCAACCCATTGCGTGAGCCATCGGATTTCTTGACAGCGTTTGATGAACTGGAAAAGGTTGCTTGGTACGTCCACCACACGCCGGAGGGACGCTACTACTTCGACCGGCAAGAGAACCTGACGAAGCTCTTACAGAGCCTCGCGCATGACGCGCCGGAGAACCAGGTAGACAGCCTGATCAGGCATCGGTTGGAAGAGATGTTCAAGCCAGCGCGCAAAACGTGTTACGACGATGTATTGCCACTCCCGCGATTAGAAGATGTCGCCGACCGCGTGCGAAAGGGCCGAGTCCTGCTCATCGTCAGTCCGGACTCGAAGATCCCGCCGGAGGAAGTACAGCGATTCTTCGAAGCGCTCAGCCAGAAGAACAACCTCTGTGTGTTGACCGGCGATAAGACTGCGATGGGTAGCGTAGAAAAAGCGGCGAGACAGTTCTACGCCGCCCAGCAAGCGGATGGCCGCATTCCCAAGGGGCATCCGCAACGAGAAGATCTCGAGCGCAAACAAGAGGCTTACGAACAGGACTTCAACTCGACGATTCACAACCTCTTCGACAAGGTACTGTTTCCGATCCAGCGCGCCGGGCGGGGAGCCGAGCTCGCCTCGAAGGCGCTCGACATGACCCGCGACGGGACGACGGCGTTTAACGGAGAGGAGCAGATAGAAAAGACGCTTACGTCCGACCCGCTGAAGTTGTATTTGGACGTCGAACAAAACCTTGATCCAATTAGAGACAAGGCGCAGGACCTTCTTTGGCCCGAAAACCAGGATGACGCGCGCTGGTCCGACATAGTTGATCGATACGCGGAGCAGGCCGGTATGCCTTGGCTACCCCCCAAGGGGTTGGACGCTTTGAAGGCGATTGCATGCACACGTGGCCTCTGGGAAGATCTTGGCACCGGTTACATCACGAAGAAGCCGAAGAAGAAGAGCACGTCCGTACAGGTTATCCCTGAGCTACGCCTCGATGACGATGGCAATGTCCGCCTACGCATCAACCCGCAGAACGCAGGACCAGCACCTCGCACCTACTACGCAGAGGACGCACAAGTGTCCGAGTCGAGCGCGCAGCTCAAGGACACGGTGCTTACGACATCAGCGCTGCGCGTGAATTTCCTTGTTGTTGATCCTTCGGGGCAATACGAGACGGGTGATCCCGTGACTTGGTCGAACGACCTTGTTCTTCGAAACAATCTGGTCGAAAAGGATGGCAAACGCCATGTGGAACTGTTCGTCGCGCCAAGAGGGTCGATTCGCTACACCCTCGACGGGAGTGAGCCGCGTGACGGCACGCCGTACGATGGCCCAATTTCGCTCGATGACAACGAAGTTCTGATCCGCGTCTTCGCGGAGGCTGACGGCCTTGAAGCCAAGAACGACTTCCGATTTGGTGCTAAGGGCAAGAAGGGCGTGCAGATAAGTGAAGAAAATCCTGGGTACCTAGTTTCAACACACGGCCCGCGCAAGCTGGACTCGCGCGCGACGACCTTTGGGGCCCTGAAGCAGGCCACCGATCAATCGGCAACCTTCGAAGGTATTTCGCTCACCGTCGGCCAAGGCAACAAGATGATCAGCATCAGCGTCGGCGAAATCGAGGTAGATGCTGCCTTCATTGAGGAGCTGCTGGTTAAGGTGCTCGAGAAGTTCGACGCAGAAACGCCAGTGAGCATGACCTTTCGCAAGGCGCACTTCCTCTCAGGCCACGACTTGCAGGAGTTCGCCAATAGTTTGGGAATAGAATTGGAGCCCGGGGACGTTGAGCAATGATCGACAAGAAGGCGACAACAGGCTTTGGGGCACCAAGCGCTTTCGGCGCTCACCTCTTTCGAGTTGAGATACCGGCGGCTCGAAACGAGGCGGTCATTATCATCGAGGACTTCGGGTACCGCGGCCAGGAGGGTGGCTTTCCTCGCGAAGAAGAGCGCGTCATTCTACGGCGCACCATATGGAGTGCTATCGCTGACCCGGTGAGGCGTGAGTTCAACGACCGGCTCAAGGTCGCCAAGGTCCTGACCTCTCGCTGGCAGACCGGCACCAACTTGGTGGACCGGCTGCTCGGCAAGGAACTCTGTGTGCTGGCCTGGGCGGCCGAGAGTGCGCCGGACGAAAAGGTTGCCATCATCTGCAGCAAGTGGGCTGCACTTCGGCCTGAAGAACGTTGGTGGCTCTTTTCCATGACCGTAGCGGAGGCCGGCTTCCCGAGCGACTCCGAACGTGGTTGGCGGCGGGCTCTATTCCTAGCGCTTTCCGATGGCGAGAAGCCGGCGGCATCACGCCGCCGCCGCCGACCGGAGCAGGACGTGTTCAGCCTC
>JBKKBW010000150.1:0-1622 GCA_046713635.1 Dehalococcoidia bacterium | reverse complement strand
CGATGACCGCTACCAGCGCGACGAGCGCACCTGCGGCCAGCAAGGCCACGTAACGGATCTGCGTTCGCATGGTGTAGCTCCCCCTAACGGTCGATCGGAAACTCCGACAGCAGGCCGGAACTGTATTGCAGGATCAGCAGGGCATCGATTGGGCCGGCGCCGTTGGCATTCACGTCACCCAGGTACTCGCAGAGCAGCGTTTGCGTGCGCAGGCCTGCGGAGCGCTGGAGGATGAGCGAGCTATCCAGGCTGTTCGTTGCGCCGTCGCAGTTGATGTCGCCTACGTCTCCCGGCGTGGGTGACATGATCCCGCCGCCGTTTGGCAGGCAATCGCTGCTTGCGAGGCCGTTGAACGACATGCCGAAGTAAAGCTCATCATCGCCGAGCACGCTCACCGGCACGATGAACTGCAGCGAGCGTTCGGCGACAAGCACGAAGCCGAACTCCGATGGCTCCGGCGGGACGCCTCCGGCGGCCGAGAGCGGCCGCGGTAAGAGCACTTCGAGTGGCACGACGACCTGTCCGTTCAGGTCGAAGCGGGCCGCAACCTCGGTCCCGAGAACGCCCCTGTCGCTGAGGCCGCCGCCGTTACAGGGAAAGCCTACGCCATTGAAGCCGGTTTCCGTGTTTGAGTCGGTGTCGAAGCCGATGCTTGCGCTCGCTACATCGGCGAACGGCTCCTGGCTAGGAGCCGGAAGGGGGCGCGCGAACTGGACGTGGACGCAGTAGTTGCTGCCGTCGTCGCCACCGCTTACCGATGTGGCGTCGATCACATCTTCGTCGGGCCCGAAGATGAACGGATCGCCGGGCGCGTCCGTCACGGTGAACTCCGCGGGTGCGCACGATGGGACGGTAAGCAGCTCGAAGCGGACGGTGATCTCACTTGAAGTATCGAGGTGGCCCGCAGGTCCGCTAGAGGAGCCGCCGAACGAGAGAAGTCCGGCCTGGAAGTAGTACGTCTCGCCCGCGGTTACAGGGATTGCAAGGCTGTCGGAACCATCGAAGTAGGGGCTGGCGCAGGCCATCTCGGTAAGGCTGGCGAGTGACGTTCCCCGGTACGCAGTCAAGCCGATCGGCTCGAAGTTGCCGTCTGGGCTGGCAATTGATGCGGCTATGTGACCGGACTGTTGCGCCGTTGTGCGGTACCAGACCGTAGTTCCCAGGTCTTCGAAGGAACAGCCGCCTACCGGCTCGCCGGGCTCACGCGTCGCGGTGAACATGTCGACAGTGTCCTCGAATGGCAGGGAGGTAACATTCGTGGCGTCCGCGAAATTGTCGTTGGGTGGCGGCGCGCTCAGCTCGAGCGAGAAGTCGAGCTGGCCCGCAGCCCCTTGGTGCGGCGAGTATATCTGGATGAAGTAGGCGCGTCCGGCCTCGACTTCGAAGGCAACACGACCATTCGAGCCGGTGCATGCGATCTCCGACAGCCCGAACGGTGTGTCGGTCCAGACCGAGATACGAGACGGGGAGTCGCTGCCCGCGGTTCCGGCGATCAGAAGCTCGTCACTGCTGGTGGCGACGTAGCGATACCAGATAGTGGAGTACGGCTCGATGCCGAAGCACTCGCCGTCCGGCTCACCGTCCTCCGTGGTCGCGTCGCGCGTGTCCACACTGTCCTCAAA
>JBKKBW010000149.1:0-5674 GCA_046713635.1 Dehalococcoidia bacterium | reverse complement strand
GGGGCGAAGAGATTCCTCGCTGCGCTCGGAATGACAAGGGGCTCTTATGACCACAGACATCACCTCCTACATAGACGCGCACCTAGACGAAGAGCTCGAACGCCTGCGGCAGTACGTCGCGCTGCCGAGCGTTGGCGCCCAGAAGCAATCGATTCCCGAGTGCGCCGAGTTCGTGAAGTCGATGCTCGAGTCCGTCGGCGCGACGGCGGAGATCCTCGAGAAGGAACCGCCCGGCCATCCCGTCGTCGTCGGCGAGTTGCGAGGTGCATCCGACAAGACGCTGCTGCTCTACAACCACTTCGACGTGCAACCCGCCGAGCCGTTCGACCTGTGGACGTCGCCGCCGTTCGACGTGCGCCGCGACGGCGACACGCTCTACGGTCGCGGCATCGACGATAACAAGGGACACCTCATCTCGCGCCTCTTTGCGATCAAGGCGCTCCAGCAAGCGCACGGTGGCCAGCTGCCCGTCACGATCCGATTTCTCGTCGAAGGCGACGAAGAGATCGGCAGCCCGAAGTTTCACGAATTCGTCGAGAAGTACCGCGACCGTTTGACAGCAGACGTTGCGCTGCACGAGGGCGGCGGCGTCAACGCTACCGGCCGCCCGATCTTATCGTTGGGCGTAAAGGGTATCTTCTCCGTCGAGCTGCGCGTCCGCACCGCGGCGCGCGACTCGCACTCGTCGTACGGTGCGACGGTGCCGAACGCAGCCTGGCGTATCGTCTGGGCGCTCTCGACGCTCAAGGACCAGAACGAACGCGTGCTCATCCCCGGCTTCTACGACGGCGTCCGCGCGCCGACGGAGCAAGAGGAGACGTTCGTGCGCGAGGCGCCCGGCGAGGACAGCGAGGTACTCAAGAACCTCGGCGTGAAGGCGTTTGTCTGCGGCGTCAGCGGGCTCGACTACCGGCGTCGCATGACCTTCGAGCCGACGTGCACCATCAACGGCCTGTCGTCCGGCTACGAAGGCCCCGGCATGAAGACCGTCCTGCCCGCCGAGGCGATGGCGAAGCTAGACTTCCGCCTCGTGCCCGACCAGGACCCGCACGACATCCGCCGCAAGCTCGACGCGCACCTGAAAGCGAACGGCTTCGACGATCTAGAGATCACGCTCAGCGAAGAGGAGTTCCCCGCGCGGTCGGACGCGTCGCGCCCGTTCGTCGATGTCGTGCGCAACACCGCGCGCGAGGTGTACGGTCAGGAGCCGGTGATGTACCCGAACATGGCGGGCACGCAGCCGCTCTATCCGATGATGCAGCTACTCGGTGTGCCCATGGCGTCATGCGGCGTTGGCCACCCGGACGCGCGCCCCCACGCCCCGGACGAGAACATCCGGATACAGGACTTCGTCCTCGGCACCAAGCACGTCGCGGCGATCATAGAGGCGCTGGGGGAAAAGTGACTTTACGCGTGGTCTTATTAGTGCTCCTCGCCGTAGGTCTTCTTGCGGCTGGTCTCAAAGCGACAAGCGGGTCGTCTGACGCTAACGATGAGTCAGTACTGCGCAGCATGAACGAACGACTGGACGGCCACCCTTATGCGTTGCGAGCACCGAATTCAGGAGATCAGCCTAAGGTCAGTCGCGCGAAAGCCATCGAAAGGCTCAATCCTCCCGGAGACTGGCGCGTAAAGCATGTAGTTCTTGCCCGGGCAGACCTCCAGCGTGAAGGCAACAATATCTTGGTCTGGGCGGTCGAGTATGCGGCGAGGGACTCGATTTCATGCGGGCCTATTGGAGGCACCTGCAATAACTACAGGACCATAGTCGCGATGAGCCTCATAAACGCGAACAGCGGCTACGGGTACGGATTCTATGAGCATGCCCGTCCTATTGGAAAAGCGCCTGGTTACTAGCCTGATACAATAGCGTTGGAGCGCTGAGATGGCTACTGAACTCAAGACCGAACACCCGCACATCGTGAAGTTCCTGGCGTCTTGGGCGGCGAGCCGGTGATCTCGGGAACGCGCATCGGAGTCGCGTTCATCGCGCGACTGCTCCAGGCCGGTGAAGAGCCGTCGGAGATCGTCGCGGCGTACCCGAATCTGGAGGCGGCGGCGGTGTATGACGCGGTGAGCTACTATCTAGACCACCAGCCCGAGATCGATGCACTGATCGCTGGTTCGACGCTCGAAGCACTGGCCGAACGCTACGGATTCTCAGTCCAGGGTGATGGGAAGATAACGTTCAGCGGCACGTGAAGCCGCGCCTCTATCTCGACGAAGATGTTCTGCCGGCGTTAGCGCGAGTTCTGCGGTCGGCCGGCTACGATGTGATGAGCGCGCACGAGACCCGCGCATTCGGTCGTAGCGATGAAGACCAACTCTCGGCCGCGACCGCCCAGGGACGCGTCCTCCTGTCGTTCAACTATCGAGACTTCATTCGCCTGGCGCTGGAGTGGCACGCGGCTGGTAGAAGCCACGCAGGTATTGTTGTGTCGTATCATCAGTATCGCCGTCGCGACTTGAGACAGTTGCGGCAGGCGGTTATCCGGCTCCTGGATCGGCTCACGGCGGACGACTTGGCAAACGCTGTATACGTGCTCAATGCGTAACGCCCTGGTCGTGGCAGGTGACGCGTTTGTCATAGCGAGGCGAATGGGGTAGAAGGACGGTCGGGTGGAGGCCGCTGCGCCCTGTCGCCGCTACATCCGTATCGCTCCTCGCGCAGCGTCAGAACGCGGGTCGTAGGGGCCGACCTGTTTGTCGGCCCTGTAGCCGTCAGGCGACGCTTCCCCTTCCCTCTTAGGGAAGGGGCCAGGGGATGGGTAAGTCATCCCGACTCCGTCTTGATACAATGCCCGCGGTGCTCGGTGTGACATTCCCAATTCAAGCAGCCCTGCTACGGATGGCTTGAGCATGGTTAGTAAGACCAAGCCCGAGTCTCCCTCCAAGCTGATCGACGCGAGGATCAAAGAGCTACCCGACTGGCGCGGCGCGATGCTCTCGCGGATTCGCCGCCTCATCAAACAGGCCGACCCTGAAGTGGTCGAGGAGTGGAAGTGGAGAGGCGTCCCTGTGTGGTCCCACGACGGCATAATCTGCACCGGCGAGACCTACAAGAGCGTCGTGAAACTCACCTTCGCCAAGGGAGCCTCGCTCAAGGACCCGGCGCGTCTCTTCAATTCCAGCCTCGAAGGCAACGTGAGGCGCGCCATCGACATCCATGAGGGAGAGAAGATCGACGAGAGGGCCTTCAAGTCCCTCGTCCGCGCCGCAGTGACCTTGAACGTCTTGAACGCGTCATCCCGGCGCACGCCCCGTAAGGCCAAACCCAAGTGACGGCCGGCAAAGGCCAGCGATCTAGCGCAACTAAGGGGAAGGCCACCTCAATGGCCGCGAAGCCGAAGCTCCTTTCAGGTGGCAATCCTCAGATCGCGAAGGGCGACGGCGACGCGCCCGTGCAGGCCTACATCGCCGCCATGCCGGGCTGGAAAAGCGACGGTGGGCGCCGACTCGACGCGCTGATCGGGCGCACCGTCCCCGGCGTCCGTAGGGCCGTGAAGTGGAACTCGCCGTTCTACGGAGTCGAAGGGCAGGGCTGGTTCCTCAGCTACCACTGCTTCACGAAGTACATCAAAGTGTTGTTCTTCCGTGGTACGTCCCTGCGTCCACTCCCCCCCGTCGAGTCCAAGGACGAGGAAGGGCGCTACTTCCACATCTACGAGGACGACAAGCTCGACCAGAAGCTTGTCGCAAGCTGGATCAAACAGGCATCGAAGCTGCCCGGCTGGGTTCCGTAGGCGCACGGCCCTTCCGCGGAAGGACGCCTCATCGCTGCTACATCCGCACGCCCCTCCCGCAGCGCTGCCAACGCTTTTGGGTGACGGCGCCTTCAGGGGATGGGTAAGCTGACCGCTGAAAGCTGATAGCTCAGAGTGCCATCAAAGGCTTGGAGCTATTTCGTCGATACCCTATCCTCGCCACATGCACCTCGATGCAAGCTCCCCTCTCCGCCGAGAGGGCAGAAACGTGAAATTACCAAACGAAATCAGTTCCAGATAAGAAATCACGCGCTATGACGCGAAAAGTGGGCCAGGACGACGACAAAGTGTCCAAATTCGCAGCTACAAGAGCGCTAAAATGGCCCTGAAATCGTATCTGGCGAGATACGAAAAAAAGAAGAAAGTGAAGTTCAATTCGAATTGTTTTCGCAACTATCCCATTACTGTCGAGATTTGGGGTAGAATCTGATTGTTGCGAACGCAGCGGGCCATGCCTAGCCCAAGGGGGCGGGCATGGCTAGCTCAGGGCTACAAGAACTGGTTAACGACCTGCGCTGCCAGCTTGTGCGCGGCGCGGAGCATGTCGAGGGCGTTCGACCCTTCGGCGGAAGAACCCTCGCCGAACAGTATTCCCAAGGTGTATTTGGGGTTCACTATCACGTCCATTGCAAGTTGTCCGCCTTGCGGGAACTCAATCTCGTTAGGGAACTCGACCATGACAGCGGCCATTTCTGTCTCAGTTTGGAGTGGCCTGATTGGAAAGACTTTGATCACTTGAAAGGGCAAATTGCCCGTGCCTGGAAAGAGGCGCGGGAGTTGGATATTGGGCACCTGAAATTGGAGCCCAGCCGTGGTGACGCTGACGGTGCGGTGCTTGTCTCCGTTCCAGAGTTCATGGACGAGTTCGAGAGGGAAGGTGTTCGGGTCTTGGCGCGTCTGCTCCCATGCATAAAACGCCTGCGCTTCCTCAAGGACTGTCCGAACAGCAGGATCAGTGACGAAGTAGAGGTATCGAGAGCAATTTCCGCCCCAGTCCTTGCGCTCTTTGGTATAGGGGAAGCCGATCTGTTTTCGGAAGCCTTTGTCCTTGGAGCGCACCCTACTGCTAGCAGTAGCAGGCGGCGGCGGCGGAAGCGGTTGAGCCAATTCCCAAATCAGGTTGTCGAGGGCGCTGCCGATGTTGTGGACAATTTCGCCGACCAGCACACCCCAACGAAGGAACTGGGCCGAGAAGTCAGATTTCTCGCGGAGCGTCAGTGTGAAGGCAGCGGAGTTGAAGAACAGTCGCGTGTAGGCAGGCTCGACATACTGGATACCGAGGGCAGTGGTGATCGTTCGTTCGGGAACCAAGACTTCGCGTGTTGGTCGTATAAAGGCGAGGCCTGGATCATACGCCTTCACCCCGTTCTGATAACGGTCACCGTCTGCGAAGATCTTAAAGGAATGCTTGAAGGCACCAATTTGCTGCTTTGCCCGCCGGAGCTTCGCTCGCGAGCTGTCAAGCCGCGATCCCAAGGAAGGAAGGCTATTCGCCATGCTGATGCGATATCCTCAGAACGTGGACAAGAAACAGCGCACGAAAACGGGCCACGAAATCCCGGTCCCCAAGCGCAAGGACTTCGACGCGATACTAGGCGCGGTGGCGAAGCCAGCCAAGAAGCCACTAGCTCCCAAGCGCCGCACGAAGAAGTAGCGTCTCAAACTCCGCCCGTTCCTCGTTCCGGCGGTTGTAGCGCCACGCATACTCGTTCAGGTAGCCCTGAAGATGCTTAGCGGAAACCGAGTGGTAGACACCGCCGATGCCACGCTTGACGAGCGACCAGAAGCCCTCTATCGTGTTCGTGTGGACGTCGCCGCGAACGTAGACCTTCTCGTCGTGGTGGATGCGCGGATGCCTGTTGCCCTGTCCGTCGATCTGCCTGTAGTGGTGCGCCTCTTCGGTGTAGATG
>JBKKBW010000148.1:0-9869 GCA_046713635.1 Dehalococcoidia bacterium | reverse complement strand
CGCCATCCACGTCGGGATCGGAAGAGAAGTACCCGGCCCAGGCAACCTCGTCGAACCGATCGCCGTCCTGCGTCCAGATGGCTACCGAATTGGGAACATTGGTACCGGTGGTGTCGGCTGCGAGCGCGATGTTAGCCGACGGTGTGTATTCGTACCAGGCAGAGACGGCCTCGCCCCCTAAGGCGCACTCGGATCTTGGCTCACCGAGCTCCGTTGTCGCCGTGGTTAGCTTGAGCTGGTCTTCGAACGGAATCGATGTGATCGAACGCGCATCGGCGAAGTCATCGTTCGTGGCAGACCGGCAGGCCGGGTCGGCTGCATCGGTGCCGCCGTCGCGGTCGTTGTCGGAGCCGTCCGAACATGAAGCGGGGTTGACGAGTTCGTGCTCAGGAACACTGCTGCTGTCGTCCGGATCGGAGCCGAACAGCTTTTCGGTCCGGTCGTCGAACGCGTCCGCATCGCTGTGGATCGGGTCGCAACCGCTGTCGTCGGCGTCGGTATCGCCGTCATCGTCATCGTCCTCTTCGTTAGCGCACGTCTGGAACACGGCGTATCCGAGCGATGCGAACACAGCGTCGAAGCGAGCATCTTCGGGAATGCTGCCTCCCTCCTGGGGATCGGAGCCGACGTTGTTCTCGAGGCGATTCGACACGTAATCGAAGTCGTCATCGACACAACCGGCGTCTGCGCTGTCGACTACGCCGTCCAGATCGTTGTCTGTGTTGTCGCTACAGATTTCGGTGCCCAGAAAGAGGTCCAGGAAGCGCTCCTCGGGGACGCTCTGCGCGTCGCTCAGGTTGGAGCCGGTGATCAGCTCCGTGTTGTCGACGAAGCCATCGCCATCGGCGTCGCCGAGCAAGGCGTGGGCCCGGGGCCCGGCGCCCTGACCGGCGACGAGCGCCCCGAACGCGATCAACGCACCTGCCGCCAGCAAGGTTACATAACGAACCGAGACAGGGATGGGCTGGCTCCCTTCATTAACACGTGCGGTCAGTTGTCATACGCCGGCCGGATAGGGCTGGTTCCGAGCGCCAGGAAGGATATGTCCGAGCAATGAGGAGTAGGACGAATGTGGCCAGAGCCGGTCGCTTGTTGCCACCTTTGACCGCCTTAGGAATCGCCGCGGGGCCGGCGCCCCGACACGCGCTGCCCAAGTATAGAACTCCTTTTCGAAGAGTGCCATCTAACGCTTGGAGCTATTTCAGATTCAGCGTAGGTTCGCTCTATGAGGAAAGGAGCGCACCCATGACCAAAGAGAGCCCGAAAACGAAGCCGACCCGCCCATATACGCCAGCCGACCACGAAGCCGCGAGCGCGCTGATCGGCGATGTCCGGCCGCTGGGGATGGCGGGCTGCCATGCCCACCTGTCCGGTGGCGAGGGCGCTGTGGATGGCGTGGCGCTCTGGCTGGAGCCGCCTCCCGGTTCCGAGGAGGCGTACTTGGGGCCAGTCGTGGCGCCGGGCATCCGGCTCGGATTGCGATATTACGAGCTGGTGCTGGCATGCGCGAACGACGCGCTCGATCGCGGCTACCGGCGCGGGTACTTCACGATCAAGGGCCGGGGTGCGTTGCGCGATCTGACCGACGCCTTCCGCGTGGAACCGGTTGCAACAGGCTGGGAGACGGAAGGCGACCGGGCCCGCGAGTGGGAAGTACATGTGGACCTGCCTGATGCGATTGAGCAACTGCGGAACATCATCAGGCTTCTGGACGGGAGGAGCGCCTGATGGCACAGCTCACAGTCACTCCGACGATCGATTCGACGATGGACTTTGGCAGTCCGGACACAAACTTCGGGCAGGGCGCGACGATAGGGCAGGGCGTGCTGATTTCGGGCGGCAGCAAGAACGCCGTGCGCCGGGCGATCGCTAACTTCGACGTGTCCGCGGTCCCTGTTTCCGCTGTGATTTCCCAGGCGACGATGCGGCGCGCGATCACGCTTGCGGACGCGAGCCAGCACAGCGTGCGCATCGCTCGTTGCACGCGCCCGGCGCAGTGGACGGAGAACGGCGTTACCTGGAACAGGTACGACGGTACAAACGCGTGGGTAACGGGCGGCGGGGAGTACGACGACGTGACGCCGGCCGCCGTCTCGTTCGTCGAAGCGGTCACTCCGGGCCAGCATGAGATCTCCGGGCTGGCGGGCTTCGTGCGCGACGCGCTCGACCATCGCAGCGGCGTTGTCTCGCTGCTCTTTCGCAACGAGAACGAAGCACCGTGGTGTCGCAGCGCTCGGCCTGGCTGGCGGGGGGATTCTGGGAGCTGATTATCGACTACAACGTGACGGCCGAGCCTGGGCGGCGAAGCGCGGTCGACGATGACTCAGCGCGACGCGCGACGCGGCCCAGCGTGCCTTCGCAGGGGAGCCGGCCGTCGAGGCCAACGAAGGCCGGAGGGCACGAGACCGTGCAGAAATAGATTCGAAAAAATAAAAAAGCGAATTCAATTTGCATTGAATCAGGTAGCAACCACCTTAAGAAGAGGAAGGAGTGACGCATGAGTCCTTTAGCTGCGATTCGAGGCGACGTGCGCAAGGACCTGCATGACGAGGACTCGTCGGCGTACCGCTGGACGGACGGGGTGCTGGACCGGCACATCAAGCGGGCAGTACGAGAGTATTCGTTGTACAACCCGCTGGAGCAGAAGGCGTCGCTTGTGACGGCGAGCAACTCTCGCGATGTGGACGTGTCGTCGCTGACGCCGCGCGTGCGCATCGTGGCAGCGGAGTACCCGTCGGGGCAGTACCCACCGTCCTTCACGCCGTTCAGCCTGTGGGGCGAGACGCTGACGCTCGATCTGGAAGGCGCGCCGAGCGGGACGCCTGCGGTGAACGTGTTGTGGCACAAGGTGCACGCGGTCAATGGCTCGGTGACGTTCCCTTCGACCGACGACGACATCATCGCGACGGGCGCGGCGGCCTTCGCTGCGCTAGAGCTGGCGTCGTTCGCGTCGAATCGCGTGAACGTGGGCGGAGATAACGTGTGGGGCCGGTATCTGGACTTCGGACAGCAGCGGCTGAAGGACTTCTACGATCAGTTGCGACGCCTGCCGCCGGCGAACCGGCTGCGATCGGGCCGTTTCTACTCGCCGGTGGACGTGCGGCTTACAAGCCAGACGACCGACCCAGGGCCGCAGTGATGCCGCGAAACAACGAATGGCAACTGACCACGTCGGATGGCGTAATCGTCCTCTACGCCGACGATGTCTATGCCACGGAGGACCACTACATATTCGTCGACCACGAAGGGCGGGAAGTTGCGTGCTTCGACAATATGGATTCGCCTCACCACTGGGAGCAGACTTCACCATTCGAAGGGCACCACGCCCTCCTGGGCGCAGCCCGGATTGAGCACAACTATGTCTTCGCGAGACGTCGATGAGATCGCTTAGCTCAACCTTGCTAGCCGCGCAGAAGGCAGCCTCGGCCGTGCCGCTGGTTCGAGTTGTTGTAGAGAGCAAGATCCGCGGGCTGCGGCATCTCGTGTTCGCCGAGACCTTCTCGAATGCGGATGCTGACGACGAGCACGGCGCGGCCGCGGACAGCACGTATCTGCATCGAGCGCGGGTGCGCGCCGGCAACGCGCAGTATGAGCGGAACGCCGGTTCCGGCTGGACGACGCTGAGCTCGGCGGCGGACGCGGTCCACGTTGCGATCGCGGCGGTGAACAACGCGCGCGTCATCATGGTCTACAATCGCGGGACAGGCATCTACTATCGAGAGAGCACGAACCAGGGAACATCGTTTGGCGCGGAGACGCTGATCGTGACGGCGGGGGCGACGGTGAACGCCCTCGGTGTCGCATACCGGAACACATCGGGCGATCTGGCTGTCTTTTGGGCCGAGGGCGCGACGGTGCGCCGGATCCGCCGAACGAGCGACGCGTTCGGGTCGGCGGCGAGCTGGAGCCAGACTGCGAACTCGATCAACGGTCTGGCGGTTGCCTGGAACGGCGACTTCCATATCGTACTGACTGGCAGCGAAACGACGACGCTCCGTCCGACGCTGTGGTCGCTGATCCTGGGCGATGGGTTCTCGTTCACGACGGACACGTGGACCGCGTTCTTCATCCAGGCGCAGTCGGAGGCCGACGAAAGCGTGACCTTCCAAGCGCCGTCGCTCGCGATCATCGAAACGGCGCGGATCACGTTCGTCGAGAAGTACACCGGTACGCCCAACTACACGCGCACGTACTGGTCGGCGATCGCGTTGACGGCCTCGTTCTCGCCGGGCAATTGGGAATGGCTGGACCCGTCGCCGCTGAACAACGCGACGAACTTCGGCTACGCAGTGACGAAAGGGTTGACGCCCGAGCAGGCGGTCTACTCGCGGCCGGCGCAAGTGCTGGGGGCAGCGACGGCGGCACAGTCGCTCGACATGAGCGGCGATCTGCTCGACGCGACGATCGAGGAGCGCGATGGTCTGACGCAGCGCAGCGAGTTGGTGTTCGACAACTCGAACGGGCAGTACGCCGGGCCGCCAGCGGTCATTCAGCAGCACCGGACGATCGACCTGGGCATCGGTTACGGGACCGAGTTCTCGCGGCCACCAGCGCAGACCATTGTCAGGTGGGAGTACCGGCGGAGCGGTGGCAGCTCGCATTTTGTGCAGCACACACAGGGCGCCGACTACTGGCTGGCGCTCTCGCGGACGCGCACGACGATTGTCGAGACGCGCAAGATGACGCAGATCGCGCGGGCAGCGGCCGCTCGTGCAGGGCTGGACTTCCTACTTTCTGGCGCGAGCGCGCGGGCGACGAACTTCAACATCGAGTGGGTGGTGCATCCGCACCAATCACAGGTCGATGTGTTGGGCGCACTGGCTAAGATCATGCCGGACATCTTCCTGACGTTCTCGACTGGCACGCTTTTGATTACCGAGCCTCTGGCCGCCGATGCGACCGACTACACGTACGGGACCGAGCACGCGATCTACCGCAGCCGCTTCGCCGATGAGGCGCCGCCAGCGTTCGCTGAGGTCGTTGCCGTTGGCGCGCTGGGCCAGGCGTTCGACTTCGCAGCGATGAACAGCGACAAGCCGGTGCAGGAGCGGCCTCGATCGCCGCACGAGACCTCCGCCTCGGATGCGAATGCCCACGCCGCCGCGCGATTGCGCAAGAGCGTGCTGGCGAAGGACCTCGGAGTGCTGGTGACGCCTCCGAACTGCGGGCTGGAAGTTGGCGATGTCATCGCGTTCAGCGACCCAGCGATCTTGGCGAGCCAAGTGAAGGCGCGCGTGAAAAGCATCGTGACGGACTACAGACGCATCGGCCGCGCGGTCTTCGAGCAGCGCGTCGGTCTGGGAGGAGTCTAGATGGCTGTATCAATCATGCCGGGAACGCTGAAGGCGTTCAGCTCTGGCACCTACAAGGCGCGTGTAACGCTGACGGGTTCGCTCCAGATGAGTCTGGATAATGTGCCAGTCAGCCGCGCCATCCCTTCGGGCGAGCTGGTGGCGGGCCGCAAAGTCGCCGTTGTGCTGCTGGACGAGACAAAGGCGACGGACGCGGTAGTGGTGGCTGTGTGGACTTAGGGGAGACAAGGAGCGGAATCTGCGCTCTATAATTTGTTCATGAGGTTCGGAACGCTGGCCATACTATGTGTAGCCCTTATCGCATGTGGAGGAGAAGGTCATTCCCAAAGATCTGTCACGGGTGAACAGTACGCAATCATTCACCTCCAACAGGTCAGCGCCATGCTCCCCGAGTTTGCGAGCATCTTTGACGCCAACGCACAGAGCAGTGGCCTACAGCCTGAGGCGTTCGAAGACCTAGCTGCTCTCGCGCAACGCCATTACGAGGAGTTGCGCACATTAGACCCGCCGGCGGACTTAGAAGACTTTCATCGTCGGCAGCTTGCCACAACCCAGGAAAGGGCGGAGGAGCTTGCAGCGGCCGGCGATCTGACATCGCTGCTGTCTGAGGCAATAGCTACAGGCGACCAGCAGCGGGTCTTTTCGTTATTTGGCGAGATGAGGAATCTGGTATCTTCCTTGCGGACTTCGGGCGCCCCGGAAGAACTTCCGGCTATCTTGTACCTGAGGCGTCGCTCATCGGACGAATTAGCCGGCTATTTGGTTAAAGCGTACGAAATAGATCAGGCCGGCAACCCATCTGATGAGACCTGCTTTAGTTTCGAAGACCTTCCCCTTCCTGGCGCCGTGGGTCCGTCGGAAGAGGAGTTCAATAAACAATTGATTGAGTGTCTTGAGCCCGTATTGCCGGAAGTCGAAAAGTATGAGGATCGATGGAAGGCCTTAGTGCCTCCGCGTGAGGCGTTGGAGTATCATGGCGAAAGCGTCGCAATTGCGGGGGCAGCGAGAGCGCAGATCGAAGCCCTGCTGGCAGCACTTCGTAGCGATAGCCCGTTTCCGGAAGAGTCAAACAGCGACCTCCGCGCCGAATGGCTCCGCCTACAGATTGAATGGAACTCACTAGCAATCACAGCTCTAAGCAGGTAGCCGCTTTACCCCCTTACTCACAGCGCGCGTAACGCTGACGGGCTCGCTCCAGATGAGTCTGGATAATGTTCCGGTCAGCCGAGCCATCCCTTCGGGCGAGCTGGTAGCGGGCCGCAAAGTCGCCGTTGTGCTGCTGGACGAGACAAAGGCGACGGATGCGGTAGTGGTGGCGGTGTGGACGTAGGCCGTCCGGCCCTCTCGATTCAGGCTGGTACAATGGCTCGAACGGAAGGAACTGATGACCGCAGACCGAATCATCGCACCGGCACGGAAGGACGAAGACGACGCGCTCGAGACGTCGTTGCGGCCGCGCAGGCTGAGCGAGTACATCGGGCAGGAGAAGGTCAAAGGCAACCTGCAGATTGCCATCGAAGCCGCCAGGCAGCGCGGCGAGCCCCTGGACCACGTGCTTCTCTACGGCCCGCCTGGTCTGGGTAAGACGACGCTGGCGAATATCATCGCTGCAGAGATGGGGGTCAGCATACGCACGACGTCCGGCCCGGCGATCGAACGGCCAGGCGACCTGGCAGCGATCCTGACGAACCTCCAGCAAGACGATGTGCTGTTTATCGATGAGGTGCACCGGCTGCCGCGCACCGTGGAGGAGATCCTCTACCCGGCGATGGAAGACTTGGCGCTCGACCTGGTGCTGGGCAAGGGGCCGGGAGCGCGCAGCGTCCGGCTTTCGCTGCCGAAATTCACGCTGGTCGGCGCGACGACGCGCTATGCGATGATGAGCCCGCCGCTGCGCGATCGATTCGGGTCGGTGTTCCGCCTCGACTTCTACACAGTCGACGCGATAGCACAGATAGTTGCTCGATCGGCGCAGATACTGGATGTCGAGCTGGACGAAGGTGGCCGGGACGAGGTCGCGCGGCGATCGCGCGGTACGCCTCGGGTCGCGAACCGGCTGTTGCGCCGCGTGCGCGACTTCGCGCAGGTGATGGCGGACGGAGCGATAACGACGCAAGTCGCGAAAGATGCGCTGGCGCGACTTGAGATTGACGACCTTGGGCTGGACGATGTCGACCGCAAAGTGCTGCGCACGATCATCGATAAGTTTAACGGCGGGCCCGTCGGTCTGGATACGATCGCCGCGGCGATCTCGGAGGAAGCTGACACGATCATGGACGTCTACGAACCGTTCCTGCTGCAGCTCGGGTTTCTGCACCGAACGCCGCGCGGCCGCGTTGCGACGAGGTCCGCGTACGAGCACCTGGGGATTAAGCCGCACGGCCGAGCGCCCGCGGGCCAACCCACGCTGTGGGAATGAAGTCCACACGTCCAGATACCGGTAGTAACGCTCGCGACATCGAGTCGGTTGCGCCGCCCGCCTGGCAGCCGCGCTTCTTCGAACCAGGCGACGAAGAGCGTGTAGTCCGCATGCTCACGGCGGCGTTTGGCACGTGGCCACGTGGTGAGGTCAGCGTGTCGCCAGTCGAGCACCTACGGTGGAAGCTGGCGAGCCATCCTTCCGCGGCGGCGCTGTGTGTGGTGACCGAACACGAAGACGAGGTTGTTGGGTGGCAGGGCTACTGGTTGCAGCAGGTCAAGCTGGACGATCAAGAGCTGCTCTCGCGGCACGCTGTCGACTTCTCTGTCCATCCGGAGTACCAACGGATGGGCATCAAGATGGCGATGCGAACGCGCGCACAGGTGGACAATCCGCGGCGCAACTTTGCTCTGCACTTCGATCCGGCGAGCGGCCATCCCGCGTTCGTCCACATGCGGCAGAAAAGCGGTACTGCAGCACGGCGGCGGATGGCGCAGCGCGTTGAGGCGCGCGTGCTCCGTGTTGGGCGACTCGTCGCAGCTGATGGCGAGGCGGCGGCGTGGAGCGTTCGAAGCGTTGCCGCGTTCGATGAGCGCGTCGATGCGCTGTGGGAGGCAGCATCGAAGCAGTTCCGGCTGATGGTCGTTAGGCGCGCTGCGTATCTCAACTGGCGATACGCTGATCTGCGCGGCGGAAATTACACGATCAAGGTCGCGGAGCAAGATGGGCGGATACTCGGCTACGTCGTGTCGCGTCTATCGCACGGGCGAGGTTTTCTAGCAGACCTGTTGGCCGTTCCCGATCGCAAGGATGTCGTGCGATCGCTTGTCGCCGAGAGCATCGGCGACCTGTACAAAAAGGGTGCTTCGGAGGTGGAGTGTTGGCTGCCGGAATACCACCCATACTGGGACGCGGTCAGCCGCTACCCGTTCGAACACAAACGCCGGAGCATCCACTACGGGATCGCGCCTTCGAAGGAGTACGAATCTGATGTCTCGATCGCGTTTCGTGAGGACAAGAAGGCAGCGATCCACATCACGATGGGAGACTCCGACCTGGGATAAAAAGAGAGACGGTTCCAGAAGAACCGCCTCTCTGCGCTCGGTTGCGTCGGTGTCCCCGCCTTATCAGCGCCGACGCCTCCGATATCGCCTAGGTTGGACTGGCCTCTTTCTCTATCCGTTCGACGGTACCATTTTTGCTGGCGCCTGGCGAACGGAGTTCGCCACGAAGGATTTTCGAATCAGCCGGCGCCTCAACTCCAAGTTTTACGCGTCTTCGGCCAATCCCGAGTACTTTGACGAAAATGCGATCCTCGATCCAAAACCCTTCTTGGATCTTGCGTTCTAGGACCAACATCCCTTCCTCCTCCGCTCCCCCGTGCGTTCGAGCCGAAGCGGCCTTTCTCGCCGCTTCATCACTTCTCACCGCCTACGACCGCTTCGGCCCGGGTACCAATAGAGATTTAGGTCTTGACTAACTCCCGCCCGTATAGTAGAAGTATGTTACTGGATGGTCGATGCCATCACCAAACTACTGGAAGCCTGATACCAGCATCATACTTCCAATAAGCTACGTTGTCAAGACCCCGCAAGGACGTGTACAGGTATGGCCAAATTGCGCTTCTTGACGAACCACGCGCTCGTTCTCATCCATGTCGCCAACAACCCCAAGAGCACCTTGCGAGAGATCGCTGCTGCGGTAGAGATTACCGAGCGCGCTGTGCAAACGGTGCTCAAGGACATGCAGGTGGAGAGTCTGATACGAAAGAAAAAGCTGGGGCGCAAGAACCAGTACTGGGTGAACTACCAGGGCCTGGTTACGTATCAGCTCGAAGGGCAATATGCGACCGTTGGCGCGCTCGCGCAGGCGATTACAGACCTCGGACAGCAGCTCCGCGATGGGACGATACCGGTGGACTTCCCCGAAGACGGTGACGCCGACGATTCGGACGAAGGCGATGACCCGCCAGCTCCGACGGCAATCCGCCGTTAGCCCCGACTAGCCCAGTTCGCCGCGTCCGCCTATGGTGACCGCCGCCTGGGTTTCTGAACGAAGCGTCCCCGCTCCAGCCCCCGCAAGGATGTGGCGCAGTGGCGAAGAGACAAGTCTTGAGCAACTACGGGCTGGTCCTTATC
>JBKKBW010000147.1:0-4112 GCA_046713635.1 Dehalococcoidia bacterium | reverse complement strand
CGCGTGAGCTGGACGAAGCGCTCCGCCGCGCGATCACGTCGAACGGTGGCACAGCAATCGATGGCAAGCTGCTCGGCGACGGCGTCCTGGCCACATTCGGCGCGGCACGCGAGGCGATCGCCTGCGCGGGAGCGATACACGCTGCGGGCAGCCACACAGGGCTGCCCCTACATGTCGGTATTCACGCAGGGGATGTGATTCGCGAAGCGAACAACGTGTACGGCGGCGCGGTGAACATCGCGGCGCGCATCTCAAGCGAGGCTGCTGCGGGCGAGACGCTCGTCTCGGCCACGGTGCGCGACCTTGCGCGCACGTCCGCCGGCGTCTCCTTCGAGGACCACGGCGAACGAGAGCTGAAGGGCGTCAGCGAGCCGGTGCGTGTGTTCGCGGTGCGGAACAATGATGCTCCCCTTCCCTTTAGGCCGGCCCTCGAGCGAAGCGAAGGGGAAGGGGCCGGGGGTTAGGTCGGATGACCACAACACAAACCGGCCTCGGCTCCCTCCTCCGCCCGCGCTCCGTCGCGATCGTCGGCGTGTCTGCGAACCCTGATAGCGCCGGCCACGACTACCTGAAGTCGCTGCTCGACTTCGGGTTCAAGGGGCCGATCTACCCTGTCCACCCGCGCGAACGCGAGCTGCTCGGACTGACCGCATATGCATCTCTGCGAGACGTCCCGGGCGACGTCGACTACGTCATCTCGTGCATCCCGGCCGAAGGCGTGCTCGATCTGCTCGACGCGTGCGCCGAGAAGCACGTCCGCTGCGTCCAGCTCTTCACCGGCCGCTTCAGCGAGACGGGAAGCGCTGACGCCGTCGCACTCGAACGCGACGTGCTCGAACGCGCGAAGAAGGGCGGCGTCCGCCTTATCGGCCCGAACTGCATGGGCTTGCACGACCCCGCGTGGGGCATGTCCTTCCGCACCGACCTCCCGCGCAGCACCGGCCCGGCCGCGTTCATCTCGCAGAGTGGAAACAATACCACCGAAGTGCTGCTGCACAGCGACACGCGCGGCGTCGGCTATCGAGTCGCGCTCAGCTATGGCAACGCCGCCGACCTCACGGCGTCTGACTTCATCGATGAGCTGGCGCGCGAGCCGGAGGTCGGCGTCATCGGCGCCTACATCGAAGGAGTGCGCGACGGCAGGCGTTTCGTCCAGTCGCTGCGCGCCGCCAGCGAGCAAAAGCCAGTCGTGATCTTCAAAGGTGGCCGGACGCAGGCCGGCGCGCGATCGGCCGTATCGCACACGGCTGCGCTCGCCGGCTCCTCCGACGTCTGGCGCGGCGCGCTCCGTCAGGCCGGCGCGCTCCAGGCCCGCACGCAGGAAGAGCTGATCGACCTGCTCGTCGCGTTCTCGCTACTACCGAAGCCGTCAGGCGCGCCCGGCCGCCGCGTCGGCGCGGTGGGCGGCGGCGGCGGCCGCGCCGTGCAGTGCGCCGACGCCTGTATCGAAGAAGGGCTGTCCGTGCCGCCGCTCTCCGAATCAATCCGCGCGAAGCTAAACGAACGCGCGCCCTCCCTCGCGGGCTGGATCAACAACCCCGTCGATCAATCGATCCTGGCAGGCGCCGGGCCTGGCACATCCGGCGCGTCGATCCTCGAAATGATGATGGAAGGGAATGACTACGACCTGCTCATCGCGAACGTCGGCGAAGACTGGGTCCTCGGCCGCCCCGACGCAGGCGCGCGGCTCAAGAGCCTTGCCGAACGTTTCGGCCGAATAGGCCAGCGCGCCACCAAGCCGATCGCATACGTCATCGGTCCGGCCGACTCGTCGGACGAGGAGCGCTGGCGTGCCGTCGAAGGCGCCCGATCGGTGCTTGTCGACGCATGTCTGGCGACGTTCCCGACGGTGGAACGCGCCGCCTGGGCGCTCGCGCGCTGGGCCGGCTACTGGGAACGTGCAGCAAGTTGAGCGTTCGCGCAGAACGAGGTGCAACCACGAGCGATCAGCCACCCCACGTCAGCGTCCGCTTCTATCGGCCCAGCGACGACGAAGGCATCCTACGTGTACTCCAGGCGTCGTTTCCGCGCTGGCCCGAGGTCGAGACGGACGTCGCGCCGATCGATCACCTGCGCTGGAAGCTGGCCAGCGGCACACGCATCGAAATGAACCACATCGTAGCGGACATCGACGGACAGATTGTCGGCGTGCGACTAGGCATTGCGCTGAAGTACGCAATCCAAGGCCGGCGGTTCAGCGCGCGCTGCGACGTTGATAGCTGCGTCCTCCCTGAATTCCGCGGGCATGGCGTCTACGCGAGGATGATCGAGGCTGGGAACGAGATCACTTCAGGCTTCGATCTGTACACAACCAGCACAGACCGGCCCTCGATCGTGGAGATGGACGGGTCGCTAGGGCACAGGCCTATTGGGAACCGGCTGGTCATGATGACGTGCGATCTCGCCATAGCGCCGTACCGGCCGTTGCAAACTGGCCCAACGATTACGCGCGTCGACCGTCTGGGCGCGCCAATAGAGCCCTTCTGGGCGCGAGCCTCGGACCCGTTCAACTTCATCGTCGCGCCATCGATGGCTGATCTGAACTGGCGCTACTGCGACAGCCGTGGAGGCACCAGCATCGTGCTCCAGGCGGAAGAGTCCGGGGAGATCGTTGGCTTCGCGGCGCTACGGGTCTCGCGCGGAAAGGGGTACATCGCGTATCTCCTCGCTCTTCCCGGGCAGTTCGAAGCAGTGCGCGCGATGGTGCGCGCCGCGCTCGCGCACTTCCGCGAGCGTGGCGTCGCCGATGCCAGCTGCGCGCTACCGTGGCATCATCCTTACAGCTCGCTGCTGGTGCAGGAAGGCTTCACAAGAAAGAGCCACACCATTCCGTTCTCGTGCCGGCCAATTTATCCGGATCAACTCGACCTTTCGTTCCTCCGGAAACCGAAGGCCCCCATCCACGTCATGCTCGGTGACACGGACCTCATATGAGCACAGCACCAGACGAACGCTCCGTTACCGTCCGCTACTACCGCTCCAGCGACGAAGAAGGTCTACTGCGCGTCATCCAAGCCTCCTTCGCGCCCTGGCCTGCCTTCGACATCGACGTTACGCCCATCGATCACCTGCGCTGGAAGATCGAGAGTGCCTCTCGTCCCGAAACAGCGCACGTCGTCGCAGAGGCCAATGGACAGATCGTCGGCGCGCGGCTCTGTCTCGTCCGGGAGTACTTGAACGACGGCAAGACGTTGACCGTGCGCACCGACTCCGACAACGCCGTGTTGCCGGAGTGGCGCGGCCGGGGCGTCAACGCGGCCATCGGCGACTCTGTTTTCGAATCGTCGCCCGCGGAGCTTGTCCTCTCAAGCACTCGCCAGCCTTCGCTGATCCGCCGCGATCAAAAGCTCGGCCACCGGCCACTACGAAACCGCTTCGTTTCCGCGTCCTCGTTGTTGTCCCAGGGCTTTCCCGGCGGGGTAGCCATGTCCGTTTCCGAGATCACGCGTTTCGACGAGCGCATCATCAAGTTCTGGGCCCTCGCCGTCGAACTGTATGAATTCATAGCCGCTCCCTCGATCGGCTGGCTGAACTGGCGCTACTGCGACCCGCGCGGTGGCAACGGCTTCGTCCTTCAGACAGAGGAGAACACCGAAGTAACAGGATTCATCGTAGCTCGAACGTCCCGCGGCAAAGGTCACATCGCGTACCTGCTCGCGCTTCCAGGGCGCGACGACGTGATTCGGACGCTGATCGCCGCATGCATGACGCGCCTGCGTGACGCGGGCATCTCTGAGGCCATCTGTACGCTGCCGGAGCATCATCCATATCGGGACAAGCTGACAGAGATGGGGTTCACGCACAAGCGCCGGCGCATTCCGGTGACCACGCGGCTCCGCCGGCCCGATGACCCGGAACGCCCGTTTCGCCACGATCCCCATGCTCGAATACATCTCATGCTGGGAGACTTTGACTTCATCTAAGGAGAGCATCATGGCTGAACAACACGCAGTACAGCTCGATACCCAGGACGGCGTGCGCATCATCACCTTCTGCCGCCCGCATCAATACAACACGATAACGCCGCAGCTCCGCGAGGAGCTCGACGCCGCGATCGAACAGGCAGACGCTGACCGCGATGTGCGCGTCATGCTGCTGCGCGCCGAGGGCCC
>JBKKBW010000146.1:0-6523 GCA_046713635.1 Dehalococcoidia bacterium | reverse complement strand
GTGACATCAAACGCTTGGAGCTATTTCCTATCTGTCGTACGCTCGCCTCCACAACCCCAGATTGGAGGTACACCATGGCAGATCCGGCTTGTTCGCAGAATTCCCCCTCTCCCGCGAGCGGGGGCCTATCCTCGAGCGAAGGGAAGGAAGGGGACCACGGGTTGAGGGCAGAACCGCGCCCTCGCGGCGGCCGCCGTCCCCGCGCAGGCGCGCCGAAGGGAAACCTAAACGCGCTCCGGCACGGACTGCGCTCTAAGCAATTCTTGCGCTTTACACTTCAGCTCTTTCGCGACCCCGTTGCCCAGAAGTTCCTGCTGGGCAAGTCCCCGGGTCAACGGCCGCTTCTGGACCGTGAGCGCGCCGTCAAGGCCGCCGCGGCACTAGTGCGCCATGCCAAGGGCGAGGACGTGCCGGATATTCAGGCAGTCAAGGCTGTCCTTAAGCCGCTTAGCCGCAGCGAGCTTCGCATTATCGCGAAGGAGCTCGCGGCCCAAACAATCAAAGAAAGGGGCAAGATCCAGATTCCCCATGACGATTTTTATTTTTCCTGATCCGTTTAATCAAGGTCGGGTAGTGCCGTGGAGAGGCATGTCGGAGCCTGCACTCGAGCGCAACGAACGGTACCGGCCCGATGACCTACGTCTTCCGCCAGGCGGTGCCGTCCGGCTTGTCTTCGAGGGCGATGCCGATGTCCGAGAGGCCGGTGCGGACGCGGTCGGCCAGTTCGAACTGCTTGGCGGCGCGCAGCTCGTTGCGCAGCGTGATCAGCAGCTCGATGAAGGGCGCCGCGCCGATGTCCGACTCCGGCTCGGTCAGCGTGAGGCCGAGCACGTCGGCCAGCTCCAGCAGCGTCGCCTGCCCATCGGCGGCGGGGCGGCCTTCGTCCTTCGCGCGGTTGATCTCGTGCGCAAGATCGAACAGGACGGCGAGCGCGCGCGGCGTGTTCATGTCTTCATCCATCGCTTCGACGAACTGCTTGCGGAAGTCTTCGCCGAAGACCGGATCGCCGGAGCCATCGACCTGCGCGCGCGCCGCCTGACGGAGCCGCTCCGAGCCGCGCTTGGCGGCCAGCAGTGCTTCTTCGGTGAACGTGAGCGGCGTGCGGTAGTGCGAGGTGAGTACCCAGAGCCGGAGCGCGTCGGCCGACCAGTGCTCCAGCGCCTGGCCGATGGTGACGAAGTTGCCGAGCGACTTGCTCATCTTCTCTTCGCCCGACTTCACCCACGCGTTGTGCACCCAGTAGCGCACGAACGGCGCATTGCCGGTGTAGGCTTCGGTCTGCGCGATCTCGTTCTCGTGGTGCGGGAAGACCAGGTCCTCGCCGCCGCCGTGGATATCGATCTGCTCGCCCAGGTAGCGGAGCGACATGGCCGAGCACTCGATGTGCCAGCCGGGGCGCCCGGGCCCCCAGGGGCTCTCCCAGGACGGCTCGCCAGGCTTGGCGGCCTTCCACAGAGCGAAGTCCATCGGATGCTCCTTCAGCTCATCGATCTCGACGCGGGCGCCGGCGATCATCGAATCGAGCGTGCGATGCGAGAGCTTGCCGTAGTCATCTTTGCTCTGCACTCGGAAGTAGACGTCGCCGCCATTCTCGTACGCGATCCCCTTCTCAATCAGCCCTTCAATCATCTCGATCATGCCGGGGATCTCTTGCGTCGCGTGGGGGTAGACGTGCGCTGGCAGCACGTTCAGGTGGCGCATGTCCTCGTGATAGCGCTGGATCAGCTCCTCCGTCAGCTCGCTGATCGATATGCCGCGCGAGTTTGCGCGCGCGATGATCCGGTCGTCAATGTCGGTGAAGTTCTGGACGTGCTTGACGTTGAATCCTTTGTACTCGAGGTAGCGGCGCAGCGTATCGAAGATGATGTAGCTCATCGCATGACCGACGTGGTTCGCGTCGTAGGGCGTGACGCCACAGACGTACATCGAGACGACATCGCCGCTGGGCGCGAACTCCTCGACCTGGCTGCTGATGGTGTTCCGGAGACGGATGCTCACGATTGCACTCCGTGGATACGCGCGTTCTCGATGTGTCCTTCCAGGTCTCGGATGCGCGCATTCAGCTCATCGATGCGCTGCTCGAGCGATGTAATGCGGTCCCACTCCGGGTCGGGGAGGCGCAACGTTGTCTCGGAGCCCGGGTCACGGAACGCGACGACGTGGCCCGGAACGCCGACCACCGTCGCGTTGGGCGGGACGTTGGTGACGACGACGGAACCCGCGCCGATGACAGCGTTCTCGCCGATAGTGACCGCGCCGATGACTTTCGCGCCCGCGCTGACGACGACGTTGTCCTTCAGGGTGGGGTGGCGCTTCTCGCGCTTCGTGCTGGTGCCGCCCAGGGTCGCGCCCTGGAAGATGTGGCAGTTGTCGCCGATTTCCGTTGTCTCGCCGATGACGATGCCCATCCCATGGTCGATAAAAAACGCCTCACCGATCGTGGCGCCCGGGTGGATCTCGATGCCGGTGATGAAGCGGCTGAAGTGCGACACGAGACGTGGGACGACCGGTACGTGCCGCTTGTGCAGAGCGTGGGCCAATCGATGAAGCTGGCGGGCATGAAAGCCAGGGTAGGTAAGTACAATCTCCAGCGAGTTGGTCGCCGCTGGATCACGTCGTTTGGCAGCCTGGATGTCGTTTGCGATGCTTCTGAGGAGCGACACTCGAACCTCCTTCGCGCAGTGCTCTCGTTGCGCTGGTCTGGGGCCGTCCTTCCTTTCGAAGGACTGCCCCTAAGGACAGGCGCAGCGAAGACTGCTCCGAAGGAGCGATTCGCTGAGGGGCGACATAACGCTAACCATAATTTCGACTTACGTAGAGCTAGTCTAGCAAGGCGATCGCGAGTGCGGCAATGCCCTCGCCACGCCCCATGCTGCCGAGACCGTCGGTCGTGGTCGCTTTCACGCTCACAGACGTATCGGCGATGCCTAGCGCTTCGGATAGGTTTGTACGCATCAATTGAATGTAAGGCGCGAGCTTTGGCTCGGCGGCGATCACCGTGGCGTCGATGTTGACGATGCTAAGCGAAGCGGCATGGACGAGCTGAACGGTCCGGCGGAGCAGGTCGAGGCTGTGGGCGTCCTTCCATCGCGGATCGTCTGGAGGGAAGTGCTGGCCGATGTCGCCGAGCGCCGCGGCGCCGAGCAGCGCGTCGATGATGGCATGTGTGAGGACGTCGCCATCGGAATGCCCTGCGAGGCCCCGGTCGTGCTCGATACGCACGCCGCCGAGGATGAGCGGCCAGCCCGCTTCTAGAGCATGCACGTCGTAGCCTATGCCGGATCTCAAGACTCTGGCCATCCGAACTGCGGCGCCAGGCGTCGCATCTCTGCCTGCAGGGCGCGCATCCGTCTCACGTCGTGTTGCAGCCGCTTGCCCATACCAGGGTCATCCGCTTCCGCCCACCTTGTGGCGTAGAAGGTGGCGTCCGGCACCCGGTTCAGCACGGCCATGAACGGCAGCGCTTCGCGCTCCTCCTCCGACAGCGGCTGCAGCGATTCGTAGCCGTCCAGAAAGGCCCGGCAGAAGTCTTCGCGGAGGGTCGTCGAACCGCGCTGTTCGCGGGCGAATTTGACGATGCCTCGCGCGACATCAAACGTGCGCGGCCCGCGCATAACGTAGTCGAAGTCGAAGACGCCGGCCAGCTCGTCGCCCTGGAAAACCATGTTGCGGCCGTGATAGTCGCAGTGCAGCCACGCCTGCGGCAGTGCCTCCAGCCGTTCGCGCGGCCACGTCGCGGAAGCATTGCGCCGCCAGCGGTTGAAGAAGCCTAGCTCCTCGTCGAATCCTTTGCCGGCGAAGAGCTCGCGCAGACGCTGCTCTTGCTCCACAGCCAGCACCGACGTCCGCCAGACGTAACTCGAGACGGGCGCGGGCCCGAACCTCGTCTCGGTTACAGGCGGCGCTACCACCGGCCCGGCGTAGCTGGCTGCGACCGCCTCGAACCGGGCCAGCCCTCTGCCGGCCTCGCGCGCCTGCGGCAGGCTGGCGAAATCGAACGGCTCCCCTTCGACGAAACCGAAGAGGGCCCAGTGTAGCCCGCCGACCGACGCGAACAGCTCGCCGTCGTTGGTCCTGACGACGGGCGCTGTGGGGAAGCCACTGGTGAGGAGGTGCTCCTGAAACGCGATCTGGAACGCGATACACGCTGCGTCGGTGACGCGGCGGTAGTCCCTCAGGACGTACTTCCGGCCGCTTGCGCTGTCGGTCACCAGCCAGTTGTCGTTGATGATCCCTACGTCGTCGCGGCGGAGGACGACCGGCGCCTGGAGCGGGTAGCAGCTGAGGACAGCCGTGGGGTCGTGGTCCCGTCGTTCAGGACCGCGCATTGCTTACCTAACCCCCTGGCCCCCTTCCCGAAAGGGAAGGGGGGAAGAGTTGCCGAGCAGCGCTTGCGCCAGAGCCAGGTCCTCTGGCGTCGTGACCTTGATGTTGCGTGGGGAGCCGGGGACGATGCGAACGCTTACGCCGAGCGCTTCGACCATCGATGCGTCGTCTGTGGCTTGTGCAGAACTGCTGTTGTGAGCCTTGAGGAGCAGATCGTGGCGGAAGGCCTGCGGGGTCTGCGCGAGCATGAGCGTCGAGCGGTCCAGCGTGCGAATGATTGCGCCGTCGAACGTTTCTTTCACCGTATCAGGCACTGGTATTGCGCAGCAGGATGCGCCGGTGTCGAGTGCGGCAGCGAGCACACCTTCGATGAGCAGTTGCGTTACGAGTGGGCGCGCGCCGTCGTGGACGACGACGAAGTCGCACGTGCCGGTAGCGTCGAGGCCAGCGCACACGGAGTCCTGGCGTCGCGCGCCGCCCGCGACGATGGCGAACACCTTGTCGAATCCTTGTTCTTCGACGAGCGCGGTCGTCGTGCCGATCTTGTCTTGCGAAACGACGAGCGCGATGCGCGAGATGGCGGAGCATGACTGGAAGGCGGCGATCGCATAGGCGACCAGGGGACGATCTCCGCCGTCCGCGCCGGCGATCTCGAGCCAGAGCTTGTCGTCGCCGGCCATGCGCTGGCTGCGGCCCGCGGCGACGATCACGGCGGCTACGTCGTTAGTCAAGGAAGCGCTGGATCAGCTCAGCGGCTGCGAGGCCGCCGGCGGAGAGGTAGACGTTCTTGAGGACCTTGCCTGGGAACACGCCGGCCAGGAAGCTGCTCAGGCGCATCTTGACGGCGCCCGCCGCGACGCCCGCGACATCGACCAGCGGGTTAGGGATGCAGGAGAGAAGGAACATGGTCAGCACGCCTCGACGCTCCATCCAGGCCTGAACGCGCGGGTAGATCGGCTTGTCGCGGAACAGGGGGCTGCCGCCGTAGCCGGCGGCGTAGCCGGTCATCTCGCCGATCGTTTCGGCGAGGCCGGCAACGAGCCCGACCAGGATAGGCACCGGGATGCCCCAGACTGGATCGAGCAGCGCGCCCGCGCTGGTAATCGCAGCCGCGCCTGGCATGGGCAGCACGATAGATGCGGCGCTAATAAGGCTGACGAGAAAGAGGCCGATGTAGCCGTACGCGCTCAGTTTTGCGAGGTCGAGGTCGAAGAAGAAGAAGACAAACGCGGTGGCGGTGATGAGCAGTGCGACAGCGCCGAGGATCAGGAACTCGAGGCGCGCAGCCCATGCGAAGGCAGGCTTGGGTTCTTCCGCGGGGACGGTCGTAGGTGTTGACTCCCCGCTACGCCGGCGCGAGCGATGCTCGGCGACCGCCGAGTGATCGCGAAACGAATGTCTGTTCACTGCTGCCATGATAGCAGCAGCAACGAGCATGCCTCCCCACGAGGGGAGGCATGCGGCGCGGTTGCTGCGGAAGAGCTAGTCGGCGTCCGGCTCAGCGATATAGGCTGTTGGCGCGGCCGGCGCAGCGAGGACAGCGACCGGTTCGCCTTCGGCGGCCATCAGGTCGGCCATCTCTTCGTCGCTGAACGTTTCATCGCCCTCCTCCAGCTCGAGGCCCTCCGGCAGGGCAATTTCCTTCACTGGCGGCGGGGGGAGATCGATCTCGGCGCGCGCCGGGATCAACTTGCCGATGATGACGTTCTCCTTGAGGCCCATGAGACGGTCGACCTGGCCGGAGATGGCCGCTTCGGTCAGGACGCGAGTAGTCTCCTGGAACGAGGCGGCTGCAAGGAAGCTGCTCGTGCTAAGGGACGCCTTTGTTACGCCGAGCAGGACCGGAACAGCCGTCGCAGGCTCGCCACCTTCGGCTAGCACGCGCGAGTTCTCCTCTTCGTAGCGATGGCGGTCGACCAGTTCCCCTGGGAGCAGGTTGGTGTCGCCGGGCATGTCGACCTGCACCTTACGTAGCATTTGGCGGACGACCACTTCGATGTGCTTGTCGTTAATCGTTACACCCTGGGTGTGATAGACCTTCTGCACTTCCTCGACGAGGTAAAGCTGTACGGCCTCGGGACCCATGATGCGCAAGATGTCCTGCGGGTTCATCTGTCCTTCAGTGAGCTGCTGTCCGGCGATCACGCGGTCGCCGTCTTGGATACGAATGCGCGCGTTGCCTGGCACGGTGTACTCG
>JBKKBW010000145.1:0-4305 GCA_046713635.1 Dehalococcoidia bacterium | reverse complement strand
TGTCGAAGCCGTCCATCTCCACGAGGATCTGGTTCAGCGTTTGCTCACGTTCGTCGTGACTGCCGCCCAAGCCAGCGCCGCGCTGGCGGCCGACCGCGTCGATCTCATCGCAGAAGACGATGCAGGGCGCGTTGCGCTTCGCCTGGTCGAACAGGTCACGCACGCGGGACGCGCCGACTCCGACGAACATCTCGACGAACTCCGAGCCGCTGATCGAGAAGAACGGCACACCGGCTTCGCCCGCGACTGCGCGGGAGAGCAGCGTCTTGCCTGTGCCGGGCGGGCCGAGCAGGAGGACGCCGCGCGGAATGCGCGCGCCCAGTGCAGCAAACTTCTCCGGGTACTTGAGGCACTCGACGACTTCCTGCAGCTCCTCCTTTGCTTCATTCACGCCAGCCACATCCGCGAAGGTCACGGTGGGCCGATTACCAGTGAAGGTGCGCGCGCGGCTCTTCCCGAAGTTCATCGCCTGGGCGTTGGAACCCTGCGCCTGACGCATGAAGAAGATGAGGATAGCCCCGAACAGTATGAGGGGGAGGAAGCTGATCAGCAGTCCGGCCCAGTTCCCGAAGCTGCCAGGCTTCTTGACCTGGACGTCGACGCCCTCCGGGCCAGTAAGCGGGATGTCGTCATCGTTCAGCAACTCGGTGATGCTGATATCGCCCGGCTTGCGGGTCTTGTATTCGTCGCCACTTGTGAGCTGCACGGTCAGCGTGTCGCCGCTCTCGACGATCTTGTCGACACGCCCGCTCTGGGCGTCGGCGATCATCACGCTCAGGTCCTTGCTCTCTGTGCCGCCGGAGCGGCCGAAGAACGAGTAGACAATGGCGATTACGGCGACAAGTATGAGTAGATAGATGAATCCGTTACGAAGCCAACGGGATCCCATTCAACACCTGCTTTCCTCTGGCCCGCGTCGATGCGGTGGCCAGGGAACGTTCGTATCGAGTATAGCAGAGGGGGAAGCTGGCGGCGTGCTCCACATACCTCCATTTTCCCCTACTTCTGTTACAACATTCCTCGCCTGGTTCTGTAACAGCATTCATCGGAGACGGGCGGTTGGCTCAATCGTCGTCCGAGGCGAGCTTGCCGCCCTGGGCCCAGTCGTCCTTCTCGTAGTCCTGAAAGACGACTGTTGTGTTGCCCGGCGTGGTGTGCGCGATGTTGCAGACCACCTCCGTGATGGCGCGCGCCAGCTCTTGCTTCTGGGCCTTCGTCCTGCCCTTCCACATCTCTACTCTAATGATCGGCATCGGCACGTCCCTCCTGTCCTGTCGATAGGGTCCTTCGCTTCGCCCAGGACAGACTCCCACCCCACCGCCTAGGCGTCAAGGGCACTCCGGCGAGGCGCTCCTTGGCCCGCGGCCCCTTTGCTGTGTAGCATCCGAGAGAAAGGACGGCGTTCGATGGCCTCCCTGTATCGTGGCGCGCCGACGCTGAGCGCTGAGATCTTCGGCTGGCGGAAGGGCTATCGCAATATCGCTGGGGTGGTTGAGGCGGGGCGGGGGCCGATGGCGGGGCCGGTCGTCGCCGCGGCGGTGATACTCGACCCGGACGTGGGCGCACAGTGGTGGTCGGAGCTGCGCGACTGCAAGATCCTGACCTCCAAGCAGCGCGAAGCGCTTGATGCGCGCATCCGGGAGACGGCGGCGTGGGGTGCCGGCGTAGGCAGCAGCGAGGAGATCGACACGATCGGCCTCATAGAAGCCACCCGGCGGGCGATGCTGCGCTCATTGGAGGTGCTGCCGACTCGGCCCGACTTACTACTGATAGACGCGCTCTTGCTGCACGAGTCCGATGCCGGTTGGGCGCAGCAGTCGATTGTGCACGGCGACGCGCTGAGCGTATCGATCGCGGCGGCATCGATCGTTGCCAAGGTGGAGCGCGACCGTCTGATGGACGGCTATCACGATCTGTACCCGGCCTACGGCTTCGGGCACAATCGCGGCTACTGCACGCCCGACCACAAGCGGGCGTTGCTGGAGCACGGGCCGTGCCCAATCCACAGGCGGTCGTTCGCGCCGGTGCGGGCATACATCGAAGGAAGGCAGGCAGCGCTGGATATGTAGCGTTAGAGGCGACGGCCGGCGTGCCCATCGTAGCGGCAGCGTTCGAGCGAACATCTCGTGTCATCTTGAGCGAAGCGAAAGATATTTTCTCTCCCTGCCAGCACCCCTCCACCAGCGCGTTCCCAGCCGCCTGGCTAGAAGTGCGTCCCCAGCCAGATTCAAGCCCCCTCTCCAGAAGGCCGATACGTATCTGGAGGCGTTTGTCGGGATTCTATGGGACGGGAGTCTGTCACCCGGCTGCTTTTTGTGTTCGTCGCGACCACACTTCTCGTGGTTACGCTGGCTGTGGGCGCCATCGTCCTCTTCAGACTGGACAGCATTCGCCAGCAGCACGAGCAAGATGCCGCCGACACGATGGCTCGGTCGATCGGGCCCGCCCTCGCGGTCGCCGCAGCAGGCGCTTCGCCCGCCGACGTTGTCACCTTCCGAAACGCAGCCGCCGACCTGATTAGCCAGTCAGTTCCCGCAATGGTTCTCTGGGATCCAAGCGGCGTCCTGCTCACGTTCGTCGGCGATGACGTGCCGCTCGCGGCGCATCGCGGCGCGATCGAAGGCGCGCTCCTCGGACAGACGGTCACAGCAAGGACAACCGTGACCGGCAGCGACCGCCTTGCCAGCTACGTCGCGCTCGACAACGACACCGTCCTGGAAATCGAGCAGGACTATGCGCCCATCCAGGCATCGATAGTTGCTGAGCGGAACAACCTCATCCTCGTCAACGTCGGCGTGGGCATGGCGCTCGCGTTCATCCTGCCCACCATCCTTTGGGCGGCCCTACGCGGGCTCCGCCGCGAGTACAATCGATTGCTCTACTTGTATAAGACCGGCCAGGCGATCCGCTCGACGCTCGATCTCACGGGCGTGCTGGAGCAGACCGCGTATGACGCTGCGCTCTTCACGAAGGCGCAGCTTGGCATCGCCGTGATCGTCGAAGAAGGTACGAACGATCTCGTCGTCACCGCCAGCTACGACAGCGCGGGCGACACGCGCTCGCAGCACCATCGGAAGGTCGATGACTGGCACATGCGCCGCAGCGCGGCCACCGGCGAAACGGTGATCGCCGATGAGCAAACGCTTCCCTACGGCCACCTCCTCGGCTTCGAGCCCAATGTCCACGGCCCCGTACGCCTGATCTGCGCCGCCGTCAAGGGCCGGGACCGCGTCACGGCGCTGGTGATGGTCGTGCGCCTGGCGAACCAGGGTCCCTTCGCTCCCGCCGATGTACACATGGTCGAAGAGCTGGCAGCGCAGGCATCGATGTCCGTCGAGCAGGCAGTTCTGTTCACCAAGCTCCGCGCGTACGCACAAGAGATCGAGGTCGGCTACGACAGCACCCTCAAAGTGCTGAGTGCCGCGCTCGATACGAAGGACCAGGACACTCAGGGCCACTCGGAGCGCGTGGCGCGCCTTACCGTCGCGCTAGCGCGCGAGATGGGCTTCCCAGAGGAACGAATCGTCGATATCGAGCGTGGCGCCCTGCTCCACGATGTCGGCAAGATCGGCGTCCCAGACGACGTGCTTCGCAAGCCCGCCGAGCTGGACGAACAGGAGTGGGAAGCCATGCAGAAACATCCGCTGCTTGCTGGACTGATGGTGTCGAAAGTGGGCTTCCTGGAAGGCGCGCTGCCAATCCTGCTCTACCATCACGAACGCTACGACGGCAGCGGCTATCCCTTCCGGCTGCAGCGCGACGCGATACCGCTCGAAGCGCGAATCTTCACAGTGGTCGACGCCTTCGACGCCATGACGTCCGACCGCCCCTACCGCAAGGCCATGCCCGTTGCCGACGCCATGGATGAGATCCGCAAGAACGCCAACATCCAGTTCGACCCGGATGTCGTCGTCGCATTCGAGCGCGTCATCGCGCGCCAGCACCCCCACAGCCCGCACGACCAAGCCGCCGCCTAACGTCGGCCGTCAGCCTTCAGCCGTCAGCCGTTCTTGACAGACCATGCAACCTCGCGTATCGTAGGCTCGCTACGTGGCGGGCCTCTTGCCGCTCGCTCTGCTTTATCGCGTGAGGAGTGCCTTCAATGCTGAACTTGATCACGCCCAAACCTTCGTGCGCGTCCTGCTCCTCAGCGCCCTTGCCGTGGCAGCAGCCGTCGTGTTACCCGCGTCTGAATCGCTCGCCGCTGCCCCAACAAACCATGACTTCTACTTGGGCGAACCTGTCGTCACTGCACCAACCAACTTCAACTTCGAGGACGGGCTCACCGGCTGGACAGTCGTCAAT
>JBKKBW010000144.1:0-1043 GCA_046713635.1 Dehalococcoidia bacterium | reverse complement strand
CGCGCCCGGCTGCACCGCGATGTCCTGCGCCTCCGTGATGTTCTCCAGCACCGCGATCGGGTTCCCCGAAAGCTCCAGGATCATCGAAAGCTGCGAAAGCGCGCGGTTCAGCTCCCGCAACGACTCGCGCACCGGCGGAATGTCCGACGTGCCCCAGAACTGCTTCGGCTCGCGCAGGTTGGGGAACACCACGAACGGGGGGTGAGGGCGGACCCCAACACCATCTTCGCTTCGTCCGCCGACAGCTCGTACCGGCTCGCGACGCGCCATATCCGCGACATATCATCGCCCAGCCACCACACGAACATGCCCTGCACATCCGGCGCCGACACCCGCACACGGCGTTCGACCGCGTCCCACGTCACCTTGTACGCACCGTCGCCCAGCACCGCCGCGTCGATCTCCGTATCGAAGTCGAGCTGCGCCAGAGTGTTCTGTTCGTAGACATCGTGTAAAGCCCGCTCCGCCTGCCGGGCGCGTTCGGCTGCCGCGGCCGACTCGTCCTCCGGATCGACCACCGAGTGCATGCCCGTCATCAGGTACGCCGCCGTCTTTTCGACGAACGCCTTCGCGTAGTTGAACGTCAGCCTAACGCTCCCGCCGGCGAACGCCACTCGGCCATTGGTTGCCCTTATAGAAGGAGAGCAGCTCCGCGTACCCGCGCAGCCGCCCCGCATCCATCCTCGCGATCTGCTGTGGCAACGTCTGTGCCTGTCGAGTGGTCATGGTTGCACCTCCTCCTTGGCTGCCCACGCTACGCCAGAAGCGAAATACCTCCAAGCGTCAAATGTCACCCCGGCAGTGATGGTCAGGGCGAACAGCTGTGCGCCCAGGGTGTTGGTCGTTCGCCGCGCGGGGCCGGGCGGGTGTCGGGACCTTGATTGTTTGGCAAAATCATTCTTTGGAGCGCCGTTTTTGAATCTGCGCTACAGGTTTTTTCTTGATTGTTGGTCCCTGGGGCCGCTGCGCCGGACTGTTCGCCGCGCGATGGAAGATTGGAGAGAGGGCGACGAAGAGCGGATCGTTGGCGAGCACTTGGGCGT
>JBKKBW010000143.1:0-2311 GCA_046713635.1 Dehalococcoidia bacterium | reverse complement strand
CACGACGATAGCGTTGTTTTCGATCTCGAGCTCTCGGACTGCCAGGCCGTCGCGGAACTCCGCGCCCGCCGCGATCGCTTGTTCTGCCAAGTACGCATCGAGGCGGCAACGTTGCGTCATGTACGCGAGCGGCAGCTCGGACGAGCGCGTGAACGGTTTGCCGCGACGCAGGCTGACGTGCACCTTGTGGATGGTGCGTTCGATCACAGGCGAAAGATCGATGCTGCCTTCGTTCGCGGCCGCAAGCGTCACGCCGCCGCCGCAGGGCTTATCACGCGGAAAGCGCGCCTTATCGAGCAAGAGCACGCGCGCGCCCTGCTTGGCGAGCAGTCGCGCGGCGGTGCTGCCAGCCGGCCCAGCGCCCGCGACGATGGCATCGTAGGTGGTCACGGGGGAAGTGTACCAACGCCGCCGCTCTCGGACGTTCCGCCTCTCCTATACTCGGCATCGCCATGAGTAGGGACGGTGTGCGGACATACCGATTCACGATCAGCCAGACCGCTGACCGCCTCCGCGAGTCGCTCGCGACCATAGAGTGGGCCGTTTCGCTCCTGCCGGAGCGCTGGTCGCACGCCGTGCCAGACTACTACGAGCCGGACGCCTGGGGCGCGGCCATGAACGTGGCGCACCTGGCCGTCTATGAAGACAAGCTAGCCGGTCCGGTACTGGCGTCGCTCGGCGCGGGCGGCGACGGCACTGACGCAGCCACGTCTGCTGACGAGCGCACAGCGGAAGCGTTTGCGATTGCAGACCGGCCGCTGCCTGAACTCCTGGAGCGTTTGCGAAGCGCGCGCGAACGTCAGATCAAGATCGTCGAGGGATTCGACCCGGAGCGCTTCAACGTCCTTCTCGCGCCCCATTGGGGGCGGCTCTACCCGCGCTACGGCAGCCGCCTTCATTCCGCCGCCTGGGTCGCAACGAAGACGTTCCAACATACGTGGGAGCATGGCAACGCTATCCTTCGCCTCGCGCTGTTCTCACCGGACTAGGCGAGTAGCACGTGACAAGACTTCTGTCTAGGAGACCGCCGGCTGCGCAAACCGCCCATGGTAGTCGACGACGCTGGTGGGACGCAGACGAATCGTGATGGAGTCTTCGCTCTTGGTGTGCTCGACGTAGCGCCGGCCGCGCTCCTCGCCTAGGTAGCGGACCGCGAGGCGGAGCCGCTCCTCGGGCGAGAACATCGGGCCGATCTCGCCACGGCCTCGCACCATGACAGCGAAGTAAGGCAGGTCGCGCTTGTCGATGGTCAGCGCGATGTTCGGGTTGGCCGAGATGTTCTTGTGCTTCCGCGAGTTGCGGTCGGTGCTGATGGTGAAGACTCCGTCGTCGTAGAAGTACCAGACAGGCGCTGCGTGCGGCTGTCCGCTGGAATCCACCGTCGACAGCACCGCGATGTTCGCTTGCTTTAGGAACGCTTCTCGATCGTCGACGCAGGGCATGACAGCTCAGCTTTCAGCATTCAGCGCGGCATGTCAAGCTTGGCCCAACGTCAGCCTAAGCCTGAGCCGCGAACTTCTTCCTGCTACTATGTCACACATGGGATCGACAACTTCTGCTTCCCTAGACGAGTTTTACGACGACTACGAACGCATCGAAGAGGCGTTCCAGAACGCGCTTGACGCGAGCCTGCGTCCTCGCGGGCCGGACTTCCTCTTTGAGGTAGTAGACAAGCTCGGCCTGCCGTCGGGCGCGAACGTGGCAGACCTCGGCTGCGGCGATGGGCGACACTCACTTAATTTGGCGAAGCGCTTCGGCTTTGCCGTGCAGGGCATCGACCCGATAGCACGGCACATCGAGCTCGCGAACGAGGCGCTGGCTGACGCTGCGAAGGAGACGCCAGAGCTGAGCGCGCGCGTGCGCTTCGACCTCGGAACGGCTGAATCGTTCCCGGTCGAGGACGGCAGCATCGATCTGATCTGGTGCAAGGAGGCGCTCTACTACTTCAATCTCGACAAAGCGTTTGCCGAGTGCCTGCGGGTGCTGCGGCCGGCCGGGTACATGCTCATCTACAACATGTTTAATGGCGACCGGCTAGAGCCACGCGAGGCGGAGCGGCAGTGGACCAGAGATGTGGTGTTTGCCAACGCCGATCACAAGAACGTCGAGGCGGCGATCGTTCGCTCCGGTTTTCAGATCGACGAGTGCATCGTGCTGGCGAGCGAAGGCGGAGAGTACAGCGAAGAGCAGTCCGGTGAACCGGGACGGCGACTGCTCCACGCCGCCCGGCTGCTGCGCGAGCCCGAGCGCTACATCGCTCGCTTCGGCCAGACGAACTACGACATCATGCTCGGCGATTGCTTCTGGCACA
>JBKKBW010000142.1:0-2535 GCA_046713635.1 Dehalococcoidia bacterium | reverse complement strand
TGCTGGGGCGCGAACGGCGCTGGTCAGCTCGGCGATGGCACAACGACGAATCACACCACTCCGGTCGACGTGGCGGCTATGCCTCTCGGCGACGGGAACTGCGATGGCTATGTGAATGCTATCGATGCACTGCTGATCCTGCAGTACGTGGCGGGGCTGATAGGATCCCTACCGTGCGGGCAGAACGCGGACGTGCACCGAAACGGTCCCGTCAACGCCACCGACGCGGCGTTGATCCTGCAGTACGTCGCCGGGCTGATTCCGGAGCTGCCGGTCTAAGCCGCCTCTCGCACCTCTAATCGCACTGTCACACTTCGGCAACCAATCAGGCCAACACCTCGTGTAACATCTGTATCAGAAGGCTCATCCGCCAAAAGGACTGTGCAATGACTAAGTGGTTCGTAGGTATCATCCCCGGAGCGATCGCCGCCATCGTCGCGGCGATCATCTCGCTCCCCCTGGAATCCCCGGACGACGCTGTGCTCAACAGCGGCACGGTCACCATCGGCGCGCTCATTGCCGGGCTCGCCATCGGGGCCGCCTGGACCGCGTTCAGCTCTAAGCCGCTTCTCTACGCGGGCGCGGTCATCGCGGCATTCGTCGCCGTCTTCGTCGTGGCAGTGCTTTTCGCTTCTCAGCTTGATGGCGTGTATGGGTACGTCATCCCGCTCGGCATCATCGTGGTCGCCATCTGCGGACTGCTCACGCCGTTCGTCGGCCAGCTGCTCGCAGAACCTCGACTGGAGATCGGCGGATCATTAGTTGGTCTCGTCGCCGCGCTTGGGCTGGGCATGGCATTGTCAGGACAAGGCGATAACGAGGCCAAGCGCCTCTCGTTCCCAGAAGCGCGCAACACGCCAGTCGCTACATCTGCCGCAACAACCGCGCCCGGAGAAACGCCATCGTCAGGTGATGGAGTGGTCACCGCGGACGACGTCGCGGGCGTAACCTACGTCGTCGTTCCCGGCGATTCGACCGTGCAGTATACGGTCACGGAGAAGCTGGCGAGCCTCCCGGCAGAAAGCGAAGCCCAGGGCACGACCTCTACGGTGAGCGGCGAGGTGCATCTCGACGGCCAGCAGTCGACGTTCACATTCGATGCGAGCACGTTCACGAGCGACCAGGACCGCCGCGACAACTACATTCGCGATACCATCTTCACACCGGATCCGATGGTCACGTTCGTTGTCGATGACCTCACCGGCCTGCCTGAGAGCTACACGACAGGCGAAACGGTGCCGGTAACAGTCACCGGCACTGCGACCATCCGCGGTGTGTCGCAGCCGCTCACTTTCGAAGTGCAGGGCAAGTTTGACGGCGACGAGCTGCAACTGCTCGGCAACACGTCGTTCACCTGGGCTGACTTCAACATCGAGCCACCGAACACCCCGCTCGTCACCGTCACGGATGAGGTCCGCATCGAGGTGCTGATCATCGCTCGCTCCGCCTAGGCCGCGGGCGGCTGCTCTTCCGGCGGCGTATACGCCGGCTTGGAGGGCAACGGCCCGCCTGTGTGGGCTATCCGTTCTGCTTCTGCCCTTTGCGCCCCGGGCAAGAACTGCGCGATCAGGTCGACAGGAACCGGGAAGATGATCGTACTGTTCTTTTCCGTCGCGATCTCCGTAAGCGACTGCAACACTCGTAGCTGAAGCGTCCCGGGCTGGCTCGCAATCACACGTCCGGCCTCCGCTAGCCGCTCGGCAGCCTGGTACTCGCCTTCAGCGTTGATGATCTTCGCGCGCCGTTCACGTTCGGCCTCAGCCTGGCGGGCCATCGCGCGCTGCATACCTTGCGGCAGCTCAACGTCCTTTACTTCCACGACCGTGACCTTTACACCCCACGGCTCAGTCTGCTCATCGATGATCTTCTGCAGGCTCTGGTTGATCTGCTCGCGCTCCGAAAGCAGGTCATCAAGCTGAGACTGTCCGAGCACGCTCCGCAGGCTCGTTTGCGAGATCTGCGATGTTGCCCGGACGTGGTCCATCACCTTTACGACAGCAGCTTCGGGATTCAGCACCTGGAAATACACAACCGCGTTTACCTTGACCGTGACGTTGTCGCGCGTGATGCACTCCTGGCTTGGAACATCCATCGTGACCGTACGCAGGTCAACCGTAACCATCCGTTCGACGATGGGCAGGATGAAGAACAACCCAGGTCCTCGCGCTCCTACCAGCCGGCCAAGGCGAAAAATCACACCACGCTCGTACTCCTGCACGATGCGAATTGAGTAGAAGTAGAAGAAGAATCCCCATGGTGGTATCAGCAAGAAGTATGCGAACCCCGTAAGTAGCGCCCGAACCACTCTCTCCATGTGCTTAAGCTCCTTCCTCTGGCTCAACGGCTTCCGGCTCTCGCCGCACTGTAAGCTTCAGTCCGTTCACGGAGGTTACCCGAACTCGCTCCCCCCGCCCTAGTGGCGCGTCGTCTGCCGACGCTTTCCATCGAGCTCCATCGAAGAAGACGAGCCCGTCAGGATCAAGCGGCGTTCGCGCGATGGCAACCCGCCCTACCAGGGCTTGCTCGCCCATGTAT
>JBKKBW010000141.1:0-2964 GCA_046713635.1 Dehalococcoidia bacterium | reverse complement strand
GACCGCAAGGTGCTCGCCGACATCGCTGTCCGCGACCCGGCCGCCTTTACGGCCGTCGCCTCCCAGGCCAAGACGGCGCTAGAAAGTGGCCATTAGCACTCAGCGGCGTTTTCTCCACCTACGCGGCGCTCGCCTGCCAATGCCTTATCGATGAGGTGACAGAATTGGACGGAGACACCACCGACCATATCGCTCACTGGGCCACCACACAGTTTGCCGGAGATCAAGACGACGATGAGATCAAGGCAGCCGTAGCCGGCATAGGCATCGGCCTAGCGCTTAGCCATCTAGTCCCGGAATACGCCAAGCTGATGTATCTTGGGATGACAGAAGACTTCAAGCACCGCAAGGCGGGCTCGGAGTTTCTCTACGACGTGATGAGCATCGCGGAGGACGAGAAAAGAACTCCATATGAAATCCTAGCAGACAGCCTGTATGAAGCCATCGCTCTTAACGACACCCACCCGGGGTAGACCTAAGCAGTACAGCAGAGGAACCAGAACCAGCCCAAATGTCGCTAGGTAACGTATCCGACCGCAGCGCCGTAATCAGTTCCATTGCCGAATATGATCGTCTCGGAGAGGTCGAGTTCCTCCAGAAGTATGGTTTTAGAAGAGCGAAGCGATACATGCTTCGGTATGAAGGGAAGTTCTACGACTCGAAGGCGATTGTGGGTGCCGCTCACGCCTTCCAGTTCCCACACAAAGGTCCCCTCAAGGCCACAGGTGGAGGGCTCCACGGCGGACGGCCCACCATCTCCAAGTTGCGCCAACTGGGTTTCACCGTCGTCAACACAGATACCGGGGAAGAATTCAGTCCTTAGCCTGCAGAACTGGATTTCCCGCATCTGCCGCCCTCGGCATCGCGTACCCCCGCAGCTCGGCGTTTAGTCCGCGACCCCGGCGGCCGTCACCGCCGTCGCTTCGCAGGCGAAGATGGCGCTGGGCATCGCTTAGACTCCGCCACGTAGCCGCTGGATAACCGCAGCCGCCTGCGTCCTGTCGACGCCATAGCGCATCAGCGCATGACGCCCTAGTTCCAGCGCTGCTTCCTGGTTGGCAACGATTACCTCTCGCGCGCCGACGGCCAGCAACCGCGCGCGCTCTTCTTCGGTCATCGCACGCGCGACTACATCAAGACGCGGGTTCAGCGCCAGGGATCGCCGCACCGCTAGCTCGGCGGTAATCGGCTCCGGCTCAGCCAGGCAAAACAGCTGGGCCCGCTTGAGGTTCAAGCGCCCCAGGATCACTTCATTCGAAATGCTTCCGAGCACGGACGTGACGCCGCTGGCCCGCAGTTGCTCAACCAGCCGCCGGTCTTCTTCCACTACAACAACCTTGAAGTTGCGTGCATGTAGCAGGTCGACAACGTACTGGCCGCCGGTTCGGTAACCACTCACCACGGCGTGGTTCACGAACTCGCTCTCGGGCGGCGACTCCCCGTCGTCTTCAGTCCTCCGAAGCGTCCTGGTCGGAGCTCGCTTCGCGACATTCAGCAGCACCGGTACGGCGACGATGCTCGCTCCCGCTGCCGTCAGCGTCACTGAGAACGTTCGCTCCGACACAGCGCCCTTGTCTACACCAACGTCGAGCACCACGAACGTCAGCTCGGCTGTGCCGACAAGCAGCGCCGCCGCTAGCAACGACGTGCGTATCGCGGTGCCCGTCAGCATCAGAGGCCCGGCGGCGAGCGCAAATCGCACGCCTACGATCAGCGCTAACGCGATCAAGAATACGTCCCACTCGCTGCGCAGCACAGCCGGATCGATGAGCATCCCAATCGAAACAAAAAACAACACGCCGAACACGTCGCGCGCCGGTAAGATTTCGCCCAGGACTTGATGCGAACGGTCCGACTCGCTCACCACAAGCCCCGCCAAGAACGCGCCAAGTGCAAGCGAGATGCCCGTTGCGCCGGCCGCGGATGCTGTTCCTAGAGCCAAGCTGGCGATAGCGAGCAGGAAGACTTCTCTGGACCGGACGGCGGCTACCTGCTCGAGCGCCCATGGCACAACGCGCACTCCGACGATGACGATCCCGATCAGGAAGCCTGCAATCTTGAGACCAGTCAGCACCATCTCGCCCGCGTCAACGTTCGACTCTGCCGCGAAGCCGAGCAGCACGACGAGCACGATCGTGCTCAAGTCCTGCGCTATAGACCATGTAAGCGCGATGTGAGAGTGCCTCGCCTCTTGCTCCCCACGCTCCTCGATGACTTTCGCCATCACTGTGCTACTACTCAGCGCAACGGCCGCCCCGAAGAACAGCGCCTCCATCGATCCGAAGCCGACGGCGAGCCCGCCCAGGTAGCCGAGCCCCATAGTGACGCCGATTTGCAAGATCGCGAGGACGCTGACCTTCGGCCCTGCGTGCAGCAGCTCGCTCAGGGAGAATTGCACGCCGACGCCGAACATGAGCAGCACAACGCCAATGTCCGCCAGTAACCGGATCCGGTCTGACTCGCCAACAAAGCCGGGAGTGAATGGGCTAATGATCAGCCCTGCCGCCAGATATCCGAAGATCGGCGATAGGCGAAGGCGTACGGCCAGCCAGCCACCAGCTAGCGCCAGCCCAAGCGCGACAACTAGATCAGTAATAATGCCGAGCTGGTCTTCCATGACCCTCAGCTTGCGGAGGCGGAGCTAGCCCCGCAACTCCGCGTTCAGCTCGTTCTTGAGGCGCGCGATGATGGCTGATCGCGCCTTCGCGACTTCTTTCTCGTCCAGCGTGTGGTCTGCGGATTGGTACGTGACGGAGAACGCGAGGGACTTCTTCCCCGCTATCTGCTCGCCTTCGTAGACGTCGAACACCTCGGCGCTACGCACGAGTGCGTTCTGCTCGATAAACGAGCGCACCTTCGCCGCTGGCACACGTTTGTCTACTACGACTGCCAGATCCTCGACCACCGGCGGGAAGCGCACGATCGGCTCGGCGCGGCGTGCGCCGCCCACGAAGGGCAGTAGGT
>JBKKBW010000140.1:0-5459 GCA_046713635.1 Dehalococcoidia bacterium | reverse complement strand
GCGCCGGAGTGCCCGATCATCGACTTGATCGAGCTGATCGGGATGCGCCGCGCCACGTCTTCGCCGAGCGCCAACTTGATTGCGGCAGTCTCCGCCTTGTCATTGAGCGACGTCGATGTGCCGTGCGCGTTGATGTAGCTTACGTCTTCTGGCGTCAGTCCGGCCGACTTCAGCGCACGCTGCATCGCCAGCGACTGGCCAGCAGCATCCGGCGCTGTGTCGTCGACAGCATCGAACGACCAGCCCGCACCGGCGAACTCGCAGAGGATCGGCGCGCCCCGCGCGAGCGCGCGTTCCTCCGTTTCGAGGACGAGCATGCCCGCGCCTTCGGCCAGCACGAAGCCCGCTCGCTTTGCGTCGAACGGCCGCGATGCGTGCTCCGGATCGTCGTTCGACGCCCTGGTCAGCGCGCCGAGGATCGCCATCGCCGCCAGGCCCACCGGCGTGAGAATCGCTTCGGACGCTCCTGCAAGCAAGACATCGGCCGCGCCGGAGCGGATCATGTTGAGCGCGTGGCCCAGCGCGTCGGTGCCGGAAGCACAGGCCGAGTTGACCGTGCTGTTCGGGCCGCGCACGCCAAGCACCCGCCCGACGCGCGCCGCCGCCATGTAAGAGCCAAGACGCGGGATCAGCAGCGGATCGACCTTGCCGCCGCCGCGCTCTTCAAGGATCTGCTCCTGCTTCCCCATCTCGAACGCACCACCCGACGACGCGACGATGACGCCGATCTCGTCCCGGGTCGTGTCATCGATCTCCAGCTTGGCCATGCAGAGCGCCTGCTTGCTGGCAGCGACCGCCATGTGCGCGAAGCGAGCGGAGCGTCGAGCCATCTTGAAGTCCATGTGCTCTTGCGGGTCGAAGTCCTTAACCAAGCCACCGATCTTGACGAGCTGCTTCGACGTGTCGAAGCGGTCGATGCGGCTGATGCCGTTGCGGCCAGCGAGCAGGTTCTGCCACGCCGTCTCCGCATCGTTCCCGACGGGCGTGACCAACCCGACTCCTGTAATGACTACTCGGCGGCTGTCCATGCTTCGCCTCTACCTTCTGCTGGCCTGCGCCATGCTCTCGATGAACAACGAGTCGTCCTGCAGGAGACGAACGACTTCGTCGGGCTTCTCTTGCGGTAGAAAGTGCGTTGCGCCCGGCACCGTTATCCCCTGGGAGTACGTGACCGCACTCTGGGCGGCTGCGCCGGTTCGCCGTTGCAGATCGCCTTCCGCACCCCACACGAAGAGCGTCGGGCAGCGCATGCTATGAAGCGCCGTATAGAAGTCAGCCAGCCGCACCGCCTCGAAGAACTTCGCTTCCAGCTCCGGTGGGCATTTCAGCTCCACCTGGCCATCTTCGCGCTGTCGAGTCCCATCTTCTACATATAAGCGGAGTATGTCCTCGCGCCACGTATCGAACGGCGGGCGTGAGCGAAACGACCCGAACATCTCAGCGGTACTTGGCCAGACCGGCCGTCGACGGCGCGCGGCCTCGGCGCGGCTGTTCTCGCCGTTGGCGAACCAGTCGCGTTTCGGCAAGATCGGCTCCAGCAGCACAGCGCGGCTGATGACCCCAGGGTGCTGCGCGGCGTGCATGACAATCGTCGACGCGCCCGCCGAATGACCGGCACACACGATTGAGGCGGCGTCGCGAGCTCCGTCCGCCCGCCGGTCCAGCCCTAGACTGTTGATCACCGCATCGAGGTCTTCAGCAAACTGCTCGAACGTGTAGCCGTCCGGCGGGTTGTCGCTATCGCCGTGGCCGCGCTGATCGTACGCGATGACGCGGAATCGATCAGTTAGCTGCTCGGCAATCGGCGCCCAAAGCCTGGCGAGAAATCCCGTGGCGTGAAGGAGGATGAGCGGCGGGCCGTCGCCGCCCCAGTCGAGGTAATGGAGACCGACCCCGCCAGAGTCGACGGTTCCCTCTCGTACCGTCATCGCCCCTTAGTTGTAAGGGACACGGCAGAGGGGGTCAAACGAGGTGCGTAAGGGGCTCGCAACCGAAGTTCGTTTTAGTTCGTTTTCGCAGAAATCGAATCTATTTCGAAGTTCGTTTGGTAGAAACGGCCTCTTTCGCGCTGTTGTTATGTGCAGTTGTGTGCCCTACCCCGCTCGTGAACTGCGTATTGAACGCGAGACATACCAGATCGTTCCAACAGAAATGATTGGCCCTGCTGCCAGCACGGCGAGCCCCATCGCAAGGCCGTAGGGACCTGAGGACTCGCCAGCAATCACCTCCACCTTCCCGCTCCCATCCAGCGAGATACCACCGACCGGCGGCGGTAGCGTAGGTGTCGGTGTGACACAGCGAATGTTTAGTGTCTCCCTTGTCCCTTCACCCTCCGCTCTCGCGCTGTCGCTGTCAACCACGAGGTTAGTGAACCTGAATTTCCCATGCACCATGGAGATTGTGCCGTCACCAGTACATGTGAACTGCGTCGTGCCGATGATGCCCATATAGGTCGATGGAGTTGCTGGTTCGACACCAATAGCGCAGCTCCACGCTACGACGGTGGGATTTGATGTGTGTGTCGCCTCGAACACGCAATCTGGCCAAGGGCTTGCGTCTGGGTTGCCGTTGGATGCCACCCCAGCGTACTCGACGTAAAGGTCGAACCCGCCGTAGCTGCCAAGACCGCCTATGTGATCGAGGTGGGCCTTCACCGTAAAGACGCCGCCGGGTCCGACAAAGCACGTCGTTGTTTCCGCAACGCCGGTACCGCAATCGTTACTTCCGTTCCCGTCTACATCGATCCTCATGGAGAAGGCCGGTGCGGGTACCGGTGTTGGCGTCACTTTAACGCCGGCGCAATCTGGATCGCTGCAATGGAGCACCCGTAGGTCGCGTTGGAACGAGTCATAGTAGCTCACGACAGGATTTCCAGCGGTATCCAGCGCAACGGCGCCGAATGACCCCACATTGTTCGCCGTGTCCGACGCAGCGATGCTGTTTCCGGTCGTGCAGTTAGTATTCCCGCAGTGCAGCACCTTCAGGTCCCCGTTGGTCTGGTCGTAGTAGCTGGCGACCGGGTTGCCGCCCGCATCCAGCACCAGTGAACTAAAAACGCCAACAACACCGACGGTGTCGGGCGAGGTGATGCTCTCGTCCGCGCCCGAGCAGTTCGCATCGTTACAGTGCAGCACCTTCACGTCCCCGTTGGTCTGGTCGTAGTAGCCAACGACAGGACGACCGCTCGCGTCCAGCGCGAGTGAGCTGTACAGACCCACGGTACCCGCAGTGTCGGGTGCGGTGATGCTGTTGCCGGCCGTGCAGTTGGCGTTCCCGCAGTGGAGCACCTTCAGGTCGGTGTTAGTTTCGTCGTAATAGCTCACGACCGGGTTCCCCGCCCCATCTAGCGTTAAAGACGCGTATTCGCCCACAATGTCTAGGCCAGAATCCACCGATACGATGCTGTTGCCCGCGGTGCAGTTGGCGTTCCCGCAGTGGAGCACCTTCAGGTCACCGTCCGTGGCGTCACTGTAGCTAACCACCGGGTTACCGAAGGCGTCCAGTTCCAACGACGTGAACGACCCAACGTCGCCGGAGTTATCTGGCACAGCAATCGAGTTGCCGGCGGTGCAAGCGAGGTTGCCGCAGTGAAGCACCTTAAGCGCGGAAGCCGCACGATCGTAGTAGCTCACAACGGGACTCCCCGAGCTGTCCAGGGCTAGCGAGTTGTACCGCCGCTCGGGGCTGTTGACCGGCTCTGGCCTGGTGATGCTGTTCCCCACTGTGCAGGTCGGGCTGCCGCAGCGGAGCACCATGAGAGCGCCATAGTCTACATAGCTGATCGCCGGGTTGCCATCACCATCGACAACGATGGATGTATCCGCGCCGTGGAGGAAGAGAGCGCTAGCGGGCACCGCGATGGTGCCTCCCGTCGCGGCCACTTCCTCGCTTGTTCGCAACAGCGCGCTGCCTGCTAGTACGCCCAGTAGGATCGAGAGGGCTAAGCTGAGGGCGATTGCGCGCATGGTTCCAGTCAGCGCGAGTATAGCACCCAACGATCAGTTGTCAAGATTCGGCGCCGCGTTCTCCTGCAGCCTTGCCAAGCATAGAGGCAGCACCAGTTTGGACACGACAAAGGCCGCCCGGCGGGGCGGCACCTTGCCAAACACAGAGGAGGGAGATGCTAGAGCTTGCCGAATTCGCCCAGCGCAGGCGGTATCTGTAGCGCGTACACGGGCGTTAGCGAAGCGAGGTTGCGGCGTCGATTGCGCGCGCTGTCTATTGCGGCGCCGAGGAGCTCCTCCATTGTCGAGCCATCGTCGACCAGGCTGGCCACGCCGGTTTCCCAGTCCGTGTTCCGGAGGCTCTGCCCGCACATGCGTAGCTCGCTCTTCATCCGGAAGGCCAGCGCATCCGCGTTGACGCGGTCGCAGTCCTGCAGCCCAACGGCCAGAATGTCGCCGTCTAGGTGGCCTGCGAAATCGTCGTCGCGAATCAGGTTGCGTACGCAGCTGGCGGCCGCCCGAAGGATGTCAGCCGTGCCTTCGCCCGGCATCAACCGTGGCACGACAGCAATCACCGAGAGGTTCGCCTCGCGGATGGTCGCTGCCTCTATCTCCAGGGCTAGGCTCCGCTCGAAGTCGGCCTTCTCGTAGAGACCGGTGGCCAGGTCAATGCGAGTCATGTGCGGCTGTTCCTTCCGTTCGCTGCGATCGAGGGTATGGTTTCCGAACATATCGATGTGCCTCACTCTCTACAACGCTTCCATCCGGAGAAACATTTCCGGCCCAAGGGGCGGTCTCTGAGCGGTGCCCATCCAGGCGTGTCACCATCGCGACTCCCGCCCGGCGGGCGCTCCCTGCGCTAAAATGGGAGCCGATCCCATGCCTGCCGCCCTCGAAGGCATCCGCGTTCTCGATATGACCATCTGGCAACAGGGCCCCTCCGCGTCCGCCATGCTGGCCGACCTGGGCGCCGACGTGATCAAGATAGAGGAGCCTTCCGGGGACCCGGGCCGGATGCTTGGCCGCATCGAGAAGGCTGGGAACATCAGCGGCTACTTCCAGGCGCTCAACCGTGGCAAGCGTTCGATAGCTATCGACCTGAAGCAGCCGAGGGGCCGCGAGGCCTTCCTCCGCCTCGCGCAGAGCGCCGATGTGTTCCTGACCAACTTCCGGCCCGGCGTCTGCGAGCGCCTCGGCATTGGCTATGACGAAGTCTCAGCCGCCAATCCGCGCATCATCTTCGCCCGAGCCTCCGGCTACGGGCCGGAGGGCCCGGACGCCACTCAAGGCTCGTTCGACATCCTCGGACAGGCGCGCGGCGGCCTTGTATCCGTCACCGGCGATCCCGACGGCTACCCCATGCCCGCTGGCGTCCCGCTGGCCGATCAGACTGGCGGCATCCTGGCCGCCTTCGGCATCGTTACAGCCCTGCTGCATCGTGAGCGAACCGGCGAGGGGCAGCAGATCGATGTCTCGCTGCTGGGCAGCGTCATGGCGCTCCAGTCGTTCAACATC
>JBKKBW010000139.1:0-2480 GCA_046713635.1 Dehalococcoidia bacterium | reverse complement strand
AAGAAGAGGTCATCTATGCGAGAAATGATGATCAGCGCCAGCCAGGCGGCCGCGACGACGAGCGCCAGCCCTACCAACGCGACGATTAGACGCTGGCGGCCCTGATGTTGGGCAGGATACGGAGTATCGGGTTGGGACACGCTAGGTCGAACGTAACGAACGCCTTTGTCAGCGTCAAGAACGCCGCTTGAGCCGGTTTGTCCACACTAGACAGACCAAAGGGTCCCAAGATTGTGTCTAGTGCTTACCTACTGTATCCTTTTCGCGACGGGGGAAGGAGACACCGCAATGGCAGCGCCGTACTATCCGCCTCAAGAGGGAGAGCCGGAACGCCCCTGGGCAGGCATGGCCCTTCTGCTTTCTGTTCCCCTACTTTCGCTCATTCTGATCCGGCTTCTCTGGTCCGGCTCTGATCTCTGGTATCTGCTCGTGGGCATCGCCTTCCTAGGTGTTGCTGCTGCGCTCTTTCTCGCTCGCCGAAACGACGAACGCGGCCCAACGACGCTCGCGGACGAACCGAACCGGTTACCGCTCGTCCTCATGGGGATTGGGATGGTGTTCGTGACCTTGCTCCTAGTGCCCAACTTCTCCGGTGGGAGCGCCGCCAGTGTGCCTGTGGAACAGGTCCAGAACCAGACCAGGATACCGACGCAGCCAGCCGCAGTCGTCGCACAGCCGACGGTACGGGCGCAACCAACATCGCGTCCGACGAGTCAGCCGGCAACGCAAGAGGACGTGAGCAGCCAGGTGCCCTTGGAGGAGCCCATCGACACTGAGCCGGAACTGGACGAGAGTGAGGATGTCGAGGTTTCCCCGCCAGAGGGCAGCGAAACGTACGTCGTCGCTGATGGCGACACGCTCTCGGATATAGCGTCAACCTTTGGGATTAGTGTTGATGCGATCGTATCTGCGAACCAGCTCGATAGCGCAGACGATTTGCAGGTCGGCGATGAGCTGGCGATCCCTCCGCCGTCCGACGATGAAGAGCCGTCGGACGAAGCGACCGAATAGCCTACAAGCGCTTGCCCGCGAAGCCAGCGATCGTCGTCGCTAGCTCAGCAGGACGCTGAAGCGGAATGTCGTGGATCGTATCAGAGAACCACGCTACTTCACAGTCTTTCATGACCTTCTGCAGACCAGCCACCGCCTCACGCTTCATCTCGATCCACTCGGCAGCCCGGCCTTCGGCTTGACGATCCGCAACGGCGAAGAGCACTGGACAACGCACGAGTGGCGCCAGTTCTGACGGCTTCTGCTCCCACAACGCGCGAACGACCTGCATATGATTCTCGCGACGCAGGTACGGCCGGATCGTGCCGTCTTCGGCGACCTCGAAGTTGCCCATCAGAGCGGCTTCCACTTCCTCGCTCCAGAACGTACCCAGCTCCCACCTCTTCGCGCCCTCGATGAGCTGGGCAGGCGTAAGATGCGTAAGCACCGGCGGCGCTAGGTCTCTTTCGGCGCGCTCCCAGGTCATTCCTGGCCGAGCGGACATCTCCATAAAGCCACCGTCGACGAGCACGAGACCTGCGAGACCATCGGGATGGGTCGCGGCGTAGTCGAGCGCGACGTTGCCTCCCCACGAGTGGCCAACGACGAGCGGCTTCTCGAGACCAAGCTCCGAGATGAAGCCAGTGAGATCGCCTACAACAGTTGAGAAATCGTAGCCAGAGTCGGGCTTGTCGCTTTCCCCGTGCCCCCGCTGATCGAGTGCGTAAACGCGGAAGTGTTCGCCCAGCAACGGACCGACGGTGATCCATATCCTCGCGTTCGAAGCGACGCCATGCAGGAGCACGATCGGCCGCGCGTCGACGTTCGCCGCGCCGTACTCTCGGTAGTGGAAACGCAGTCCGCTCAGCGTGACGAACTTGTCGGCCGCGGGGTCGTCCATGCTAGCCGAGGTACTGGTGGAAGAACGAAATCGTGCGCTCCCACGCCTTGGCGGACGCCTCCGCCGCATGGACCTCGGGCCGCGTATCGTTAAAGAAGCCGTGATGGGTGTCCGGGTAGACGATGAGCTCGGCGGTCTTTCCGAGCGATTTCAGTTTCATCTCAAGCTCGCGGGTGGAGGCGGGGTTTGCCCAATCATCGTTCTCAGCGTAGTGGCCCAGAACCGCACCCTGTATCTTCGAGAAGTCTGGCTGCGCACCGGGAATGACGCCGTAGAACGGTACGCACGCGCCGATCTCCGGCCGAAGCGTCGCGAGGTAGAGCGCAAGGCCGCCGCCCATGCAGAAGCCGGTTGCGCCAACCTTGTCGCCGGTCGCCGCGGGCAGGTTCTTCAGGTAGTCGACGGAGCCGGTCAGGTCGTTCACGGCCTCCTCGATCTTCATCGCCATCATCAGCTTGCCTGCTTCGTCAGGCTCAGAACATACCTTTCCGTGATACAGATCGGGCGCGAGAGCGACGAACCCTTCAGCGGCAAACCGATCCGCAATGCCTTTGATGTTCTCGTTCAGCCCCCACCACTCCTGGATCAC
>JBKKBW010000138.1:0-4911 GCA_046713635.1 Dehalococcoidia bacterium | reverse complement strand
AGCCGAGGTCATCGAAGAGGTCGCGCTGCGGAAGGCGGAGCTGGCCGGCAATGGGCGACTCGCGATCGCACGTATCGGGAGCGAGGCCGCCTCGACCATTGGCTGGTACACCAGCGAAGATGCGTTCATCTTCGATCTCGCCACGCGGGTCCCCTACCGACGCCGCGGGATAGCAACGGCGTTGCTTCGGCAGGTGCTGGAGGTAGAGTATCGAGCCGGAGCGCGCTCGGTGGTCATCAACGCCGACGAGGACGGGCGGCCTGCGCAACTCTACCGCCGCCTCGGCTTCACGGACGAAGTGTACTGGCGGCAGCAGTACTGTTTACCGGCCCCGGGCTAACGCTCGCCATCCGCAATGCGCTCGTAGCGGACGATGCCATCCTGGCGATGCATGGCCAGGCGCCCTTCGTAGACAGCGTACTCCAAGTGCGCGAGCGTCTCGCTGATAGCGGCGCGGCGCAGCCACATCGAAAACTTGTCGAACGTCCCGATAGTCCAAACCAGCGTCGAAGCGACCTCGTACGCCGTCCTTTGTTCGGAGCCGATGATCGCGATCATCTCGTTCAGCCGCTCTTCGTGATGCTGAACGATGCCACGTAGGCGGCCGCGCAGGTCCTTGAACGAGTGCTCATGCGCGGGCAGCACGTCATCCACTTCGAGCGGCTCCAGGCGTTGGAGCGAGGCCAGGTAGTCACCAAGCGGGTTGCCCGCCTGCTGCGGGTGTATGCCAACGTTCGGTGTGATGGTCGGGAGCACGTGATCGCCGGTAAGGATGATACGCTGCGCGCGGTCATAAAAGCAGATATGTCCCGGCGAGTGGCCTGGGGTCCAGTACACCTCAAACCGGTAGAGCCCGAAGTCCAGCGTCTCGCCGCCCCAGAGGACTTCGTCCGGCTCCACGGGTACGACGAACTGCCGTACCGGCATCGCCGCGGTCTGCAACTCATCGACTTCGTCTTTTGGGACTCCGTGCTCGTTCAGCCACGCCATCACACGCTCGAGTAGCTGTCCTGGGTTGCGGTATCGGCTCCGGATGAAGTCGCGCTCCCGCTGGTGCGTAATCACGCGGCAGCCGGAAACCTCCTTCACGCGGCCTGCCAGACCGTAGTGATCCGGATGCACGTGCGTGACGATGAGCTGCTTGATGTCACTGAATGTAATCCCAACGTCCTTCAGTTCCTGCTCGAGCGCGGCGAACGCCTCCTCAGTGTTCCAGCCACAATCGATGAGTGTGTAGCCATCGTTCGTCTTGATCAGGTAGGGCAGCACCCAGCCAAGCGGGTTGTCGGGAATCGGGACTCTGAGTTGGTACAGGCCGGAGAGGACCTCGGTAGGCACTAGCTTTTCCGTTCGTTCTCGAGATCGGACTCGACCATCAGCTTGACCAACTCCGCAAAGTCAACTGTTGGTTTCCAGCCAAGCTTGTCGTTCGCCTTGGCCGGATCGGCGAGCAGGTGATCGACCTCAGCCGGACGCATGAACTGCGGGTCCTGCCGGATAAAGTCCTCATAGTTCAATCCGAGCGACTTGAACGCCAGGTCTGCGAACTCGCGGGGCGAGTGGGCTTCCCCGGTGCCGATAACGTAATCGTCAGGCTCGTCCTGCTGGAGCATCATGTGCATCGCGCGCACGTAGTCGCCTGCGTAACCCCAGTCGCGCTTCGAATCGATATTGCCCATGACCAGCTCTTGCTGCTTTTCGAGCTTGATGCGGGCCGCGCCGATGCTGATCTTTCGCGTAACGAACTCCGGCCCTCGACGCGGCGACTCATGATTAAACAAGATCCCGCTACAGGCGTAGATGTTGTAGCTCTCGCGGTAATTGACCGTGATGTAGTGCGCATAGACCTTGGCTACGCCGTACGGGCTGCGCGGGTAGAATGGCGTCTTCTCGTTCTGTGGCGACTCGCGCACCTTGCCGAACATCTCGCTGCTGGACGCCTGATAAAACTTCATGCCTGCGCCAGCATCACTCCGCGACGAACTGGCACCCGTCACCAGGCGGATGGCTTCCAGCACGCGGAGCACACCGAGACCGGTGATTTCGCCAGTCAGCTCGGCCTGGTTCCAGGACAGCGGCACAAAGCTAATTGCGGCAAGGTTGTAGATCTCGTCCGGCTTGACTTGCTGAACGATGTTGATTAGGGACGCCTGGTCGAGCAGATCGCCCTCGACGATCTTGACGTCCGGCAGCATCGATTCAACCACTGAGCGCTTGGGGTTCGCCTGGCCGCGGACAAGGCCATAGACGGCATAGCCCTCTGAGAGCAGGTGCTCGGCCAGGTACGAGCCGTCCTGGCCGGTGATGCCGGTAATCAGAGCGTTTGGCATGGATAACCCCTCACGAACGAGATAACGAGCAAAGCTGCTTATTCTATCCGGCCAGACGCCGGAGCGTCGAGGCAGCGGTTCTTGACTACAGGCTTAAGCAGGTATACAGTAATCTCCGAGGACAGCCCTAGTAGGGTGGGAGGGGCACATATGCGTATTTCACGACCGTACTTCTTTGTTTCGCTACTCGGCCTGGGAATGCTGGCCCTGATGGCTACGCTGGCTATCCGCCAATGGGCCTACGCAACGCATCCCGGGACGACGGTCCTGGTTGGTGACGCCACGACCGGCGATGACGGCTCTACGCCCTTCAGCTGCGGTGATGTTGGCAATCCGTGCGACACGATTCAAAACGGAATCGATCATGCGGATCCTGGAGACACAATTGACATCGCCGCCGGGACGTACGCTGAGAACGTCACGATCACGAAGAGCCTCACACTCAACGGTGATACCAGTGGAAGTTGCCTCAACGGAGCGGGAGTTGCTGCGCCTTCGCTCAACGACGCTGCGGCAGCGGGTGATGCTATTACGATCAATGGCGGCGTCTCCGACGTTGTCATCGAGGGACTCATCATCACCAATTACGACGGCGACGGTATCGTCGGTGTGGCCAATACTGCGATCAACGGCACCATCGTGCGCCGCAACGATATCAACACGTTGTCGGGAAGCGCCATACGGGCTGGTAACGACGGCCAGGTCGCGCACAACGACTGGCTCGTACAGTGCAACGACGTTTCCGACTTCGGCGACATCGGCGTCCAGCTTACGAACGTGACGAACGCGACCATCGAGCAGAACAGTATCGCTGGCGGGCTAGACATTCTTGGCAGCGGGCCGAATGATTCGATAGCCGGTGTCCTAGTGGAGAACCGCCAGACCTCGAGTGGCGTTGGCGATGACGTCGACAACGTCGTTGTTCAAGACAACACTATTACAGGTCCCCTTACCATTGCTGGCATCTGGGCGCGTGCCCTCGATGTTGGCGACAACAGATCAGCGCGACTAGAAAACGCAACGATAGCGGACAACGTCGTCGATGACTCCTCTGGGACCGGCGCTGAACGTGGTCTGTTCGTCCTGGCGGACGGTTTCAACGCGCGTGTTATCGCGCTCGACGTAAACGCGAACGTCTTCGATGGTAACGTCGATAACATTGACCTCGAGGAAGCGTCAGATGGCAATCTTGGCGAGATCGACGGCCCCCTCGAGATCATCGGCAACGAGATACGCAACGCCACCGGGACGACGTCGGGGATACACGTTCAGCCCAACACAAACGCTACTCAGATTGAAGTGCACTGCAACAACATCACGGGTAATTCGACTGGCAACGCCGAGACTGGTGTTGGCTACGGCGCGAACAACGAAGGTACCGGAATATTAGACGCCGAAGACAACTGGTGGGGCAGCGCTACCGGCCCCACCCATGGAACCAACCAGTTCGGCACTGGTGATCGAATCAGCGGCAACGTGGACTTCCACCCATTTTTCACCGTTCCAGCTCCAGGCGCGAGCCCGTGCACGCCGTCGACCGCCACGCCAACGCTCACGTTCACGGCGACCCGAACGTCCACCAACACGCCGACCAGCACGCCGACGCTGACGAGCACCCCGACGATGACCTCGACGCCCACGATCACGCTCACGCCCACGCCATGCGATGGGCCTTGCCCAACAGCGACATCTACAGCGACCGCGACGCCAAGCGTAACTCCAACAGCCACCGCGAGCCAAACAGCTCCGCCCGCCGCAACGGCGACGTCAACGGCGACCATTACGGTCACACCGACCCGGACCAATACACCAACGATCACGCCCACGCGCACAGTGACGAATACGCCCACAATCACCAACACGCCGGCGATTACGCCAACGCCAACGAGGACGCGCACCCCAACGCCGACGTTCACCCCGACAAAGCCAATGGGAGACGTCGATGACAACGGCGTAGTGAGCAGCGTCGACGCGGCACTGGTACTTCAGTTCAACGCCGTGCTCATCACCACGTTGCCGAACGCGCCGAGTGGCGACGTGAACGAGAACGGCGCTGTCAATGCTGTTGACGCTGCGCTGATACTACAGTTCGTAGCGGGGCTAATAGACCAGCTACCGCCGCCCTAACGCTGAGCGGGAACAACGAACAGAGGCCGGGCGTAGAGCCCGGCCTCTTATGTTGCCGTGTAACGAACGGTTAGCTCACGCGCTCGAAGATGGTGGCGATACCTTGCCCGCCTCCGATGCACAGACTAACGAGACCGTAACGGCCCTGCTGCCGCTCCAACTCGTACATGGTCTTGACGGTGAGGATAGCGCCTGTCGCGCCCACCGGGTGGCCTAGCGCGATTGCGCCGCCGTTGGGGTTCGTCTTTTCCGGGTCCAGGCCCAGCACGGTGCTGCATGCTGCAGCGACCGACGCGAACGCCTCGTTCAACTCGATTACGTCCATCTGATCGGCTTCCAGGCCCGCCTTCTTCAGGACGTTCTGTACTGCTGGAATCGGACCGCTACCCATGATCGACGGCTCGACGCCCGCTTCCGCGCGCGCCACGAGGCGCAGGCGCGGCTTGATACCTAG
>JBKKBW010000137.1:0-4247 GCA_046713635.1 Dehalococcoidia bacterium | reverse complement strand
ACGGACCGCTCGAACATGGCGGCGTCGCCGAACGCGTGGAACACGGGAGCGCCGGATGGGCTCCAGCGGGTGCAGGACATTCTGCACAGCGTGAACTCGTACTTCCACGACTGTAGCTAGCTGTCGGCTGTCAGCGTTCAGCAATCAGCAGAGGGGCGACCAACGGTCGCCCCTCTGCTTCTCCTCCGAGGTGGCTGATACAGTGGGCGCGTGACGGCGAAGGTTCTGGTTGGGACGTGTTCGTGGGCGGACAAGACGCTTGTGGACTCCGGGAAGTTTTACCCGGCCGCAGCGAAGTCGCCGGAGGAGCGGCTGCGCTTCTATGCGGAGCAGTTCCCGCTCGTCGAGGTCGATAGCACGTACTACGGGTTGCCCGCCGAGCGCAACGCGGCGCTCTGGGTGGAGCGCACGCCGGACAACTTCACGTTCGATGTGAAGGCGTTCCGGATGATGACGCAGCATCCGACGCCTCCGAAGGCGCTGCCGAAGGACGTGCGCGAGTCGTTGCCTGCTACGCTTGCAAGCAAGCCAAACATCTACGTGAAGGACACGCCGCGCGATGTTGTCGACGAAGTGTGGAAGCGCTTCGCGAGCGCGCTGCTGCCGCTCGATAGCGCGGGGAAGCTCGGGGCGGTGGTGTTCCAGTTCCCGCCCTGGTTCCTGCCCGGGCCGGGGAACCGCGACTATATCCTGGAGGCACGCGAACGGCTGCCGCAGTACTCGATTGCGATCGAGTTTCGGAACGGACGCTGGCTCTCAGAACACAACGCTCCGCGCACACTGGAGTTTCTGCGCGAGCACAAGCTGCCGCTGATCTGCGTCGACGAGCCGCAGGGCTTCGAGAACAGCGTGCCGCCCGTCGCGGAGGCGACGGCGCAGCTTTCGCTGGTGCGCTTTCACGGGCGGAACAGCGCGATGTGGAACAAGCGCGGCATTACACCAGCGGAGCGGTTCAACTACGCGTATGACGAAAGTGAACTATGCGAGTGGCTGCCGCGCGTCGAAAAGCTGTCGAAGGACGCGAAGGAAGTGCACTTGCTGATGAACAACTGCCACGAAGACCAGGCTGTTGTGGCGGCGCGCCAGCTCTCGATGTTGCTGCTGCCGTAGACTATGGGCCGCGGACGCAGAGAAGCGAGCTAAAGCGCGCCAGGTGATCGGGGTGCTCCGGGCAGGCGGGGACCTCTTCCGACTCTCGCGTCGCGTAGACGCTGAACGAATCGCCATCGGAGGAGTAGAAGTAGCCGTTCGTGCCTGGTTCGCCGAGAGGGTCTTCGGGTATCTGGTCCATGACGGACTCCAACTCGCAGCCAGCATCCTCGGGGTAGACGCACAGCGTCTGCACGCCGCCGCCGTTGCTTGGGTAGGAGCCTTCCTCCGCGCGATACTCCGCGAGCGCTTGCTGGAAGCTCTCCAGGTGTGTCTGGCGAGTGCGGTCCCGCGCGTCGCCGCCCGGCCGTGGGGTCGGCACTGTTGTCGGAACGAACGTTGGCAGGGGGATCGGCGGCTCCTCGCCCGGCTTGAGGCCGGGGAGGTAGTATGCGCGGAATGCTGGCCCGCCATCGAAGCCTGGCTCTTCGAAGCGCGTGCCACCCGGGTAGAGGCGCTCTACTTCGTCGATCCGGCCCAAGTACGAACCAAGGAATAGGTAGACCACGTCCTGCTTGCGGTCCGTCTCCACCGACGCGGCTTTCGACTCGGAGAATTCCGATGAACGGTCCTCCCCGCGCATATCGGGAGCGAGGTACACACGCGGCTCGTAGTCCAAGCCCCAGCGGTTGGAGAGGAGATATACGTAGGGATCACCCGGGACTGCCTTGGCGAACTCAATGGCCTGCCGATACTCCTGGCTGAACGTGTACTCTGCTGCGTCAGCCTCCGGGAACTTCGCGAAATACGTGTTCATATTCAGGACGGTGATGACCGTGAGCACGCTGCCGACGGCAATATAGGCCGCGGCCTGTACTCGCGGCTCGGCTGCTTGCGCCCGGCCCCATACGAATGCGAGAGGGAGCGCTTGCAACGCAGCGAGGAATGGGACTATGCCGAGCGTCTGTCGAAACGTTCCTTGCGTCGTCACAATCGTCCCGAAGGGCAGAAGCGCCACCATGATCAGCACCGCCATGTAGGGGACGCGCCGCCAGTTCCATACGGCCATGCCCAGCCCGATGATCAACAGGGCGAGGGACACGCGGTCGATCATCGGCCACGTACCGGCGCCGTCCGAGAAGTCTGGTTCGCCATCCCAGAACGCGTCACCGATGAACTGCCGGCCGTTGTCCGAAAGGATGTCGAAACGTCCGGCCGGGCCCGCGTCCTTCCATTCGTCAGTTTCGAAAACGGAGACGAGGTCGAGATGTTCCGTATATCCGTTGTCACCCCGAATGTAGAGCAGAAGGGGTATCGCCACGACGAACGCGATGGCAAAGACTATGGCCATTCGTTTGAGATATTCGCTGAGATCCCGTTGTTCGAAAAGCGGTACCCAGGCCGCCAGTACGATGAACGCTACGGCGAAGACCGAGTACGCGTTGTACGTATAGACGCCGCAGCCCAATGCCAGGCCCGCCAACGTGAAGTAGAGCAAGCGTTGCGTGCGCAGACCCAGGAAGAAGAAGAGCATGGCCAGCATCTCGACCAGCGGCCAGGAAATCACCATGAACGCGATGCGACTGTAATGGATGTGCCAGATGCTTACCCCAAGCAACAGTGCAGCGAACGCGCCCACGTTGCGGTTGAACATGATGCGAAACGTGGCGTAGGCGAGCGGTACCGTCGCGATGGCGAGTGACGCCATCGCGAAGCGGATTGCGAAGACGGTCTCGCCGAAGATGGAAACGAACGGCGCGGCGTAGTAGAGCGGGCCGGCGGGCTGGCCGAGCGCGCTGGGCACGTACGGACCGATCAGGCCCTCGTCGAAGATCCGGCGCGCGTCGATGCCCGTCCACGCTTCGTCGCCATGCAGGCCGCCAGGAATGGAAGTCAGTGCGATGAGCCGAGGAAGCGCGGCGACCAGGGTAACGACCGCGATGACGATCCAGTCTTGACGCGCGATCTGTAGCCGGTCGATGCGCAGCCGGGAGAGGCTAATGCGCGGTACGGTGATTTCGATCACGTTGCTGCCTCGTCGCGAGCGTCGAGCCGAAGCCGGCCGTTACTGGTTGCTGACGCAGAACACCGTCCGGAAGTCCTCGAGATGGCCAGGCTTCTCCGGGCACGCCTCAAGCAAGTCTGATTCACGCTGGGCGTAGATGGTAAATGTGTCTTCGGTCGATTCGAGCCAGTATCCGTTCTGGCCCGGATTGCCGAGCGGGTCGGACGGTATGGGGTCTAGCACCTCCTTGAGGTCGCAGCCCTTATCGTCGTCCTCAAACGTGCAGATGGTCTGGATGCCGCCGCCCGTGCTTGGATACTCACCGTTCTCTTCGCGGTACTGCTCCATGGCGTTCCGGATTGTGACGAGATCGGCCTGGCGTATCTCATCACGGTCGGCGCCGGCGGCGGCGTTCTCTTGGGTGGCGGTCGCCTGGTCGGGGGCTTCCGTCGGCGATGGACCGGGCGTTTCGGTCGGGCCCACTGTCGATGTTGGGCCCGTGATGATGGGTGTTCCTTCGGCTGTAGCCGGCTCGACATCGGTCTTGCCGCACAACTCAACGAAGATAATCACGAGGACAACGAGGACGAGCGCAAGGACAGGGAGCGCCGCTCGCAGATCGATGCGGATCGTGGTGCTTTCCGGGCCCGCCATGCCTACGGCTGCTCCACGAGGCGTCCGATTCCAGACATCTGCTCATGATAGGGGCAGCCAACGGTAACGAGCAACTGAGTCGGCTCCTGAGCCTTTGTTACGGCTTGCCGCTTTTGGGCTTCGCCGCTACGCTATGGAGCACACTGCTTCGGGAGGATTGAACTATGGGCCCGCTGGACGGCATTCGTGTCTTAGATTTCACGGTCTTTCAACAAGGGCCACAGGCGTCGCTCATTCTTACAGATATGGGGGCGCAGGTAATTAAGGTTGAGGTTCCGGGCTTCGGAGACCTGGGCCGCGTCGTCGGTATGAAGGGTGAGCAGCGCTTCGGCCCGTACTTTCTGGCCCACAATCGGGGGAAGCGCAGCATCGCGATCGACCTGAAGAAGGAAGGGTCGCGCGATATCTGCCTCGAGTTGGGCGCGAAGATGGATGTCGTTGTGCACAACTTCCGGCCAGGTGTAATGGACCGATTGGGCCTGGCCTATGAAGACTTCCG
>JBKKBW010000136.1:0-2182 GCA_046713635.1 Dehalococcoidia bacterium | reverse complement strand
TCAATGGTGACCCCATCGCGCTGGATGGACGGGAGACAGCCCAGGTTCCCCGGTATGCCATCCGTATCAACGCACGGGTCTGGCGGTCCAGGGAGGCAGCCATCAATGATGATGGTGGCCGGGTCATTCTTCGGGAACACTGACGCGCGGAAGTTGATCAAGTCCGCCAGGCCAGCGTTGACCGCATTGATGGCTTCGTAGAGCGTGCAGTCACCACCGACGACGTCGTCGTTTGGCGTGCCCTCACAATCGCCATCGTCCGAGTTGCCGAGGCTGTTGACCGTCACTTTCGAGACGACCCCAGCTTCGGCTTCGCCCGTGAACACACTGCTCGCACCGGCCATGGTGGCCAGCACGGCTAGCACGATCGTGGCTCCTATGACAAAACGCGTCAGTATCCTGCGGCTTCCATGCTCTTGCATCGCACCAGGTCCTTCCTTCAACTGGGACCGAGCATTCGTTCGGCTCATGTCTTTTCCGGTGTCAACGGCAATTGGAGCATGAGATGCCCTTTTGTGTCAATCCGCGAGTTCCGGCCGGATGCGTTTTGAGAGTCCGGGCACGCCGCCGCTGTGCGGCTGCATAATGAAGTCTATGTACCTTGCCACCCCGGTCGCGCTGTTCTTTCTGGCGATGGGGCTTGTCGCGCTGGCGGCGCCCGCGCGCATCCTCGCGACGTTCGGTGTGGTTGTCGAAACACCAGAAGGCCGGGCGGAGGTACGGGCGGTCTACGGCGGCTTCGGCGTCGCGGTGGGGGCGCTGCTGATCGCCGCCCTCGCTACGCCATCGATCCGGGACGGAGTGTTCGTCGCTATTGCAGTAGCCGTGTTCGGGATGGCGGCAGGCCGCGTTGCAACGGGGCTACTCGGCGAGCGGCTCGGGTTGTGGCCGACGTGGGCGTTCTGCGCGATCGAGCTGGGACTTGCGGCGCTGCTGGTGGGTGCGGTGGTGGTGTGATGAAGGGGTGGAAGGTACCCGTGGCGACCTAAGGGTCGCCGCTACCGGGCGAACGCGGAACGGGGCGGGTTTGAACCCCGCCCCTACGCTGCCAGGCTGAAGCCTTTTCCTTGCTTACTCGACCGAGCCGACTTCGCCGGGCTCCGACGACACGGGCTCGTCAGGGTCAGAGACAGGGGGTGCGTCGCTGGCGACGGCGCAGGTGACGTCCGAGACGTAAGGCAGCGATTCGAACTTGGCTTCGATGTCCGAACAGAAAGACGCCATATCTGTGGTGACGCGGACGACGCCGACGGGTGGGAAGCTCTCGCGGACCAGGAAGTCACTATCGGGAGAGATTTCCTCGACGATCTTCCCTATCTCTTCGAGGTCGATCTGCGTGACGGACTCATTGAAGGCAACCGTTAGGTCGTACAACGTAACAGGGCCGGACGGGGGATTACCGGGTGTGTCCAGGCAGTCTGCGCCTGTGCCGTCATCGATGCAGATCGGGTCGATTGCGTAGTTCGGGTCTCCCGGGAGCGGCTCGGAGCACTCCGGCTCCCCTTCCGGAAGCGTACAGTCAAGCGTGTCGTTGCACTCGGGTATGACGACAGGGTCGGCGCCGGGACCGCCGGGCGCCATACATCTGCTGGCGCTATTGCCGGGGATATCGGCGCAGTCCTCGGCGCCTTCCAGGCAGGTGCTGCCAGCACCATCGACCATCATGTCGTCGCAGTCCGGATGGTCCGGAGCGCACATAGCGGCCACATCGCCACCGGTGTCCTCATCAAGCTGGCGCGACGCGCCGGGCGAGCCGGAGCTTGCGCCGACAGCTACCGCAGTGACAATGGCTATGGCCGCGAGCGCTGCAACGGCCGAGAGAAGCGGAACGAATCGTTTCATGGCTTGTTCCTTTCGCATCCAATCTGCATTCGTTGATAGTACGTCCCTATCGGCAGTTTTGTTCCCAGGGTCTTAGAACTCTGCGGCGTTTTGCCAGCAGCCGATTTGTTATGCGGCTGTCATCCTGTTGAGCCTCCTAATTGTTTCTGTTGCAAGCCGCTTCGTTATATGATTGCAATTCCTGGGGAGTTCTTCCCTAATCAGAAGCCACCACATGCCTACCGATCTGGAGGCTCACGATGCCACCTACAGCCAGAACGTCAATTGCTGATATCCTAGGGTTCTTTGGTTACCTCTTTGCCATCACAGGGGGCCGGCCTGACCGAGAGTCGCTTCGAGG
>JBKKBW010000135.1:0-2972 GCA_046713635.1 Dehalococcoidia bacterium | reverse complement strand
CATTCTGGACGATCAAGATTAAGCCCCCGCCGCGCTGAGCTGGTGGTAGAGAATGATCCCCGCCGGCCCGATAATCACGATGAACAGCGTCGGGAAGATGCAAAGAACGAGCGGGAATATCATCTTCACGGGCGCCTTGTACGCCTGTGCTTCGGCACGCTGCCGTCTCCGCACACGAAGCTGGTCGGCCTGGACGCGGAGCACCTGACCAACGCTCGATCCCATGCGTTCCGCTTGAATCACTGCATTCACGAACGTTGTTAGGTCTGGCACGCCAGTCCGAACGGCCAACTCGCGCAGCGACTCGCTGCGCAACTTGCCTAGCCCAATATCACGGAGCGTTCGCGTAAGCTCGTCCGCGAATGCTCCTTCCACCTTGTCAGCAACTCGCGCGAGGGCAGCGTCAAGGCCAAGACCCGCTTCCACACACGTGGTAATGAGGTCGAAAGCGTCCGGCAGCGCCTTGATGATCTGGCTCTGGCGCTGCGACACGCGTGATGACAGCCACATGCCTGGAAGCAGGATCCCAACCAGTCCAAATGCGCCGATGAGGCCCAGCGTGACCACGCCGATCGCCATCCCACCGGCAAACACGAGCAGCAGCGGGAGTGCAAAGAATATCCCCGCGCAGATCAAACGGAGCATGATGAACGAGTTGACGGTCATCGGTTCGCCAGCAAGGACGAGCTTTTCCTCAATTCCCTTCAGCATGCCGCTCGGCATCACGCGGATCGCCTGCGTTGCCAGCGCCTGCGTCAAAGGTGTAATGATGCGGCCAGTGATCGGCGTCACAGTTTCAGCGGGTTCCGTCCGGCCCGCCTGCGGACGTATTGCATCGAGTCGCGAACGTACACCAGACTGACGGCCGCCCAGCGCTAGGACAAAGGACATGACGGCCCCAAAGACGACGAGCGCAGTAAGGAGTTCCATGCCCTATACCTCAATGTCCAGGATGCGTTGAATGACCAGGATGCCGACGAACTCCAGCAGCATCGCGGCGCCCAGCATTACGCGGCCTAGCGTCTCCGTGAAGAGGGGGGATATATATGCCGGGCTAACCACCGCAAACACTGCTCCTACACCGACGGGAAGCAGGGCAATGACGATCCCCGTAAGCTTCTGCTGCGCCGTCAGCGTCGCGATCTCACCGCGAATACGGAACCGTTCGCGCATCGTGTGCGTGACGTTCTCTAGGATCTCGGATAGATTGCCGCCGGCAGTGCGCTGCACAAGGATTGCAGTGACGACGATGTCAAGGTCATAGTTTATGTTGCGATCGCTCAGGGCGAGAAACGCTTCTTCCGTGCTGGAACCGACGTTCGTTTCGTGAACGGTAATCGCAAGTTCTGTGCTTATCGGATGCTCCAGCTGCTCTGCAGCCATGCTCATCGACTGCACCAGGCCAAAACCAGCCTTTAGCGAATTCGCGATCATGCTCAACGCGTCTGGAAGCTGCGCTTCTAGCTTGTTCTTCCGCTTGTTCATGCCATGTTTCAGCCAAAACTGGGGAAGCATGAAGCCAATCGCTCCCGCGACAACGCCCAGTGCGAAGCCAGGGATACCGCCCGGTATCACGATGGGCACTACGAATAGAACGGCGGCTATGCCTAGTCGTATGGCGATGAAGTCTGTCGGCTGGAGCTGGCTATCGGCTAGGCGAAGCTCAGTGCGCGTGCGCTCAAGCCACGAGCCCGAAACAACGGCTTGGAGGAACCCAAGGCGCTTCTTCGTGCGTAGCGGGTCGACCGCTCCACTGTCAAGGACAGAGCGGCCGCCACTAAGCGCCAGCTCAAGTCGATTGCGCGCTGCGACGTTCGCGGGAACCGAACCAATGGACATCGCCAGAGCGACTACGGCAACCAGAATCGCGGCGGCGGCACCCAGTGCAAGAAGGTCCATGCTAGGCGGCCCTCGATTGCATGAAGAGATCGACCGGTAGGTGTATACCTGCGACCTCAAACTTATCCGCGAAGCGAGGCCGAATGCCGGTCGCCTTGAACTCGCCGATGACACGACCATCATTGTCCACGCCCGACTGGTGGAATCGGAAGAGGTCCTGCATCGTCACCACATCGCCTTCCATACCTGTAAGCTCGGCAACGTGGGTGACCCTGCGGCTTCCGTCGGCGAGACGGGCAATCTGCATGATGATGTGAATGGCGGACGAAATCTGCTCGCGGATGGCGCGCATTGGCAGATCGAGGCCCGCCATCAGGATCATATTCTCAATACGGGCCATCGCATCGCGGGGCGTATTGGCGTGGACCGTACCAAGCGACCCCTCGTGGCCTGTGTTCATCGCCTGCATCATGTCGAACGCCTCCGCACCACGAACCTCGCCAACAATGATGCGGTCTGGGCGCATACGCAGGGAGTTGCGCACGAGGTCGCGCTGTGTCACTTCACCCTTGCCTTCCAGGCTGGGCGGCCGCGCCTCTAGGCTGACGACGTGACCCTGCTGGAGCCGCAACTCTGTTGGGTCTTCGATTGTGACAATACGTTCTGTGTCGGGAATGAATGACGACAACGCGTTGAGCATGGTCGTCTTACCGGTGCCAGTACCACCGGAGACAATAACATTGAGTCGGACCTGAACGCAGGCACGGAAGAACTCAGCGAGCTCTCTGGTCATTGACCCAATCCCAATCAAGTCCTCAATCGTCATCTTGTCTGCTTGGAACTTCCGAATCGTGACCGTCGGGCTCTTTGGCGCGACCGGAGGAATGATCACGTTCACACGAGAGCCGTCGGGCAGTCGCGCGTCCACCATCGGCGATGACTCATCAACGCGGCGGCCCAGGGGCGCAACGATTCGCTCGACGATTCGCATGATATGCGAGTGATCGCGGAAGCGAACGGAGCTCAGGTACAGGCGGCCCTCCTTTTCGTAGAAGACCTGATCGGGCGCGTTTACCATTACTTCTGATACAGCCGCTTCACGAATTAGGGGCTCGATCGTTCCTAGGCCCAGG
>JBKKBW010000134.1:0-3627 GCA_046713635.1 Dehalococcoidia bacterium | reverse complement strand
GTCATATATCTTCCACCACGGTTGTGGTGGAGCTGACGGCCCGCTGATTGACAGGGCGGCCGTCAGGCGCCGCGCGTAGTTCGGTTGGTTGCGCGAACCGATCTTTCAAGCGAAGGAACGGCGTTTCTAGCAGGCGCCAGCTCAGCCATGCGATGACGAACGTTGGGACAAATGCTGCCAGCGCGAAGACGGCTTCGCCCGGGAGATGCGATCCTGCCAGGGCGGGGACCTCGCTTGCGATGTCCGTCCGCTGATATAGAAGCCATGCGATGGGTAGGTGGACGAGGTACATCGCATAGCTATAACGACCTGCTGACGTAAGAGCCGGCGTCGTCAGGAATCGATACGAACGTGTGCCCGGCTGAGCGGAGATCGCATGGAGGACAAGGCCGCCGAACGCAAGTGCGATCAACGTATAGCCGATTGTGGATGAAGACCGATCGAGGGCGTCGAGGCCGCCGTTGACCGCTGCGATGACTGCGACGATTGCCGCCGCCGCGATCGCTAATCCCGGCAGGACGCGCCGCAGCACTTGAAAGTCGCGCGCATCTTTGAGGGCGAGCGCGATGATGCCGCCGATGGCGAGGGAGTCCATTCGGGCCGGAGTCAGTGTTAGCGACACAGAGCCGTCCACGCCTCCGGCTGTCATCCCGACTCTCAGAGCGAGCGCGAGCGCAACGATGGTGATGCAGGCCGCGATGAGATTACGCCTATTCATGAGCAGTATCAGAGCAGGCCAGGTGAGGTAGAACTGTTCCTCCACACCAAGTGACCAGAGATGTCCGGTAACAAAGAAGTCGGGACGAGTGGCGCCGTGTATGACAACCAGAATGTTGCCGGTGAAGGTGATGAACCAGAGCCGGTCCTCCGCGAGCGTGTCGACGGCTGAGTTCGCAGAAGGGGCCAAGAGGGGAATGAGCAGAAAGAGCAGCGCGAGATAGAAGTAATGCGCCGGGAAGATGCGCAGCGTCCGCCGGGCGTAGAACGTCCGAAAGTAGTGGCCGGTGCGGGCCTTCGCATCGATGAGTATTCCAGTGATCAGGAAGCCAGATAGCACGAAAAAGAGGTCGACGCCGGTCCAGCCTGCGCCCGTGATCTCATGAAAGACTCTGTCGATGGCGGGCCCAGGACTTCCGATATCGACCGCCGCGTAGCCGAAGAAGTGATAGGCTAGCACGGCGAGGATCGCAAGGCCCCGAACGCCGTCCAGAGGCGGCAACCGTCCTTCATTCGAGGCTGCAACAGCAGGAATGTGTGAGGACGTGTCAGTCGTACGCATGTTCAACAGCGAACTATTATATATCCGCTAACGTTGAGCTCCGAGCCGTGTTTCGAACCGTACTAGTATATGCTAGGCTACGGCACGCGCCTGCCTTGCGAATGAACAACATACGTCCCGCGGCTGTGCTCCTGGTGCTCACGGTTATCGCGGGTCTCGCCGTAGCCTGCTCTAGAGAGTCCAGCGGCCCCAAGGCTGAGTGCGCACCTTCCGAGGGACCAATTACCCACGGGCCGCGCGTTGGCGCGATTACAGAATCGACCGCGAAGATCTGGGTACGAGGGTGCGAAGCCGTCGACGTGAATGTTCAGTACAGGACGGCAACAGCAGCCGACTGGACCGAGGCGAGCGATACTGCTGCGGGAACGGATCTCGCGCAAGATGGAGTTGCGGTCGTCGAGCTAACGGACCTCGCACCAGCCACGTCGCATTTGTACCGGTTGACCATCGATAGCCAGCCCAGCGACAGCCTGGCGGGCGCTTTCAGAACATTGCCGGCGCCAGACCGCCCTGGCGTGGTCTCCTTCGTGTTTGGCGCAGACATTCGCCCTGAGGGTAGCCGCGCTGTGTACGAGGCGATGGCGGCAACGGACCCAGATTTCGCTCTTCTCATCGGCGACCAGATATACGTCGATCCGCAGCTCCCTCCAGAGGAGCCGCACTTCGAGGCGCGCGGCAGCGAAGACTACGAAGCAGTGTATCGCGCGGCTTGGGAAGAGCCCGCGTTCCGGCGCTTCATAGCGAGCGTCCCGACGCTGATGATGTGGGACGACCACGAGATACTGAACGACTGGGACGAGCAGGACGCGCCGCCGTACGCCTGGGCGCTATCAGCCTACGACGAGTATCAGCATTCGGCGAATCCGGTATCGTTCCGGCCAGGCGGGCTCTACTACGTTGTCCGGGCAGGCCCGGCCGAGCTATTCGTCCTTGACGAACGCAGCAATCGATCGGCAAACAATCAGCGGGACGATCAGCAGAAGACGATGCTAGGCCGGCAGCAGAAGGCTGACTTGCAGTTGTGGCTGCTGAACTCCACCGCGAAGTTCAAGTTCATCGTGTCGCCGGTGATGTGGAGTGATTACGCCAAGCACACAGAAGAGGCGTGGGTCAGCTTCAAGACTGAGCGCAACGACATACTGGACTACGTGCGAGATCATCGCGTGCCGGGTGTGGTCCTCCTTTCCGGGGACGAGCACTGGACAGGCGTCTTCCGTCTTGACCCTTGGGATCTCTACGAACTTTCGCCGACACCGCTGGCTGGCTTTTCGGGCGCAGCGACTGACGCCGGATCACCGGATATTCTGTTCAAACTCGGGCAGACGGCAGTCTTTGGCTCCGTGACGGTCGACACGACCTCGTGCCCGGCGACGCTCGTGCTGAGGGTCAACGATGCCTTCGGCCAGGAGAGATTCGCACTTCCACTAACCGAGGCCGATCTCGTTCGGCCGGTAGTGGCCGCGGCGGACTACTGTGCCGCGAGTCAGACAGGCGAACTCGATAGCGACAGTGATGGATGCAGCGACGCCACGGAGCTTGGAGATGACGAGAAGCAAGGCGGACGCCGCGATCCCCTGTACCATTGGGACTTCTACGACGTGAATGGTGACCGCCAGGTTGATAGTACGGACGCCATCGCGGTTGCCGACGAGTTGGGAGTCAAGTTGGGCAGCGGCCTTTACGACCCGGCCCTCGATCGGAGCGAGCCGCCTGACGGGGCGACGCAATGGAATGCTGGGCCGCCGGACGGCATCATCGATGAGACAGATGTGCTACTTGTAGCGGCGCAGGTTGGCCACGGTTGCGCCACGGCGCCAGTTCGCTGATCTATTCGGGCCACTTCGCCGAACCGATCAGGGAAGCAGCAGACCTAGCCCTCTGGGTGCACCCGCCGAACGCCTGATTCAGGAGCGGCTAAGCAGCACGAGCGCGGCTTGAACCAGATTGGTGCAGACAGGGCCCCTGGAACGTTATAGAATGGGGATAGCTCCGCCCCTTGGGGCTAAGGGCTCCCCGCCTAGGAGCAGTACGTGGCTTTCCGCATCCATTTACCACTGCCGATGGTAGTTCTTTTGTTGGCCCTGGGTGCTGCCGTCCAGCTGTCGACGCAGCCGGGCAACGCGGCCTATAGCTGCGGGACATCTCCAGACGTGTTGTCTAATGGCCCGCGGCTCGGGGCGGTAAGTCAGAGCTCGATAAAAGTCTGGGCTCGGGCGTGCGTGCAAACTACTGTCTCGGTCCAGTACAAGGAGACAGGCCAGGACTGGACCGCTGCGCAGGAGACCGCTGGCGTCCTATCGCAGCCGGCGGAGGACAACACTGTCGTTGTGCAGGTCACGGGACTTTCG
>JBKKBW010000133.1:0-7042 GCA_046713635.1 Dehalococcoidia bacterium | reverse complement strand
ATGTTGGTCAGCCCAACGCCAAAGCCCGGCATCCGCGAATCGTCGTGGTAGGTCACCCACTCCGGCGCAAAGCCAGCCTCGTTGAGCAACGGCCAGAAGTGGTTCGTCGGGCCGGCGTAATGGTGGCCCGCCTTCGCGGATGCCAGGCCGGGGTTGATGCCAACGAACACGACATCGAGACCGCGCCGCAGGTAGTCGGGCAAGACCTGGCCTTCGGCCTTGGACGCTTGTGCTGCGTTCGATCGCATGGCGATGGCAGGGTAGCGCGAAGACGGAGCCCGAGGAACCCGCTTGCCAGTCGAGAGAGCGACGAAGTTACCGCATCAGTGAAGCCGCGCTGTCCGGCGGCTCGAGTGCTGTTTCTTCATCCACGACGTCGGCTGCGCGCCAGCCGAGGCGGTCGGCGATCTCCGCGGCGACGATGAGGAGACCGCCGCTCCCGAGGTAGGACAGCACGCGCTGAAGGAAGTAACGCCACTCCTGGTTCGAGTCCTGGTTCAGGAGGTTATCGGGGAAGGTGCTTGCCTCCCAAGCCACCAGCGCTGTACCGGCCACGATGATTGCAATACCGAGAACACGTCCAAGAGTCACTACGTCCCAGTTGATCTGCCTCATGTTCCTCCCTCCTTGATTAGCTGTTGGCCTGTTGGGCAGAAGTCTAGCAGGCAGCACGAGGCGCAGCGGGGCCTGGGGCGGCAGGTGTGCTTGCCGTGCAGGACGATGAGCGCGTGGTAGCGCCGGTAGGTGCTGGTGGATCCGTCGCTGGACGAACGCAGGGGCGGAGAGGTCCCTCGCCCTCCCCGCCGCCCCCGTGGCGCTGACTCCCACGGCTGTTGTCTTGGGCCCCGCCCCTCGCGGCCCGGGATGACAGCGCGTTCGAACCAGTGCTGCCAGATGTGGTAGTCGTTACGCTCAGGACCGAGGCCGAGGCGGCGGAAGATGCGTATGGTGTAGGCGTCGATCTCGAAGACGGGGCGGCCGGCGGCGTAGAGCAGGATCGCGTCCGCGCTCTCCGGACCGATGCCGGGCGTGGCGAGCAGCAGCGGGCGCAGCTCGGAGGTCGGGAGCGCGAGCAGGGCATCGAGGCCTCCGTGATCGAGCGCGAGCTGAGCGAGCGAGCGCAGGCGCTTCGCTTTCACCATCGGCGTGCCGGCCGGCCGGACCAGCTCGGCGAGCCGCTCTTCCGGCAGCGTGTGGATCGCGTCGAGCGAGAGCGCGTTCGCGTCGCGGAGGCGTTCGAGTGCCAGCTCGACGTTCGACCACTGGGTGTGCTGGACGAGGATGGCGCCGATGCAGATGAGGTCGGGCGGGGTGTCTGGCTGCCAATGCCAGGACGAGTAGTCGTACCGGGCGTCGAGGCGGGCGAGGATCGCAGCCGGGTCCGTCGCTATGTTGGCAGCCACTCGATCGTGATCTCGTCTTCCAGCCGTTCGAAGTCGCGGTCGCCTGTTACGAGCGTCGCGCCCAGCCGAATCGCCAGCGCAGCGGCGAAGCAGTCGGCGTACGAAATGGGATGGAGTCCCTTAAGGTAGGCCGAGCGGAGGACAAGGTCGCGATCGGGATCGACGATCTCAACAGGCTCGCGAGCAATCAGGCCAAGCGCAGACTGTGCGCGTTCGATGCCACGGGAACGCGCCGTCTTGTAGAACACCTCGCCCAGGTTGATCGAGCACATATACAGCGCGTGGCCAGACTGGAGAATACTCTCGACCTGCGGGGCAGCAGGCTCATCCTGCAAATGCGCGAGAAGTGCGAACGCGTCTAAAACGAAAGCGGGTGGCTGAGTCACCGGCCCGTGAGGGGTGGTCCTAGCTCACGCTCTTCTTCGTCAAGCTCGCGACGCTTCTCTTCAAGCATTTCCTTCATGGAGGGCCCGCCCTTCAGGAAGCCCCTTGCAGCCGCAATAGGATCATCTGGAATCGGAACGAGGTAGATTCCCCCACCAACAGTGACGAACTCGACCTTGGCACCAGGTTTGATGCCGAAGCGGTCACGAACTGCTCTTGGGATGACGATCTGGCCCTTCTTCGAAACGGTCGAGGCTGTCATACGATACTCCCTCCGAAGCGAATCGTCTATACGTCTACCTCATTAGTATATACGAGTTTGGTTGGCGTATGCACGACTCTCAGGATGAAGTGACCCAAGTCCAGTAGCTTTGCGCCCGCACGCTGTCGTAGGGGATGTATGGCCCCATCTACCCGCCGCTTCGACCTCCGTCGGAACCCGAGATCCTTCGGGCTCCCCCCACCTTCCTTCTACCCCGCGTCCCTCAGGATGACACGGCCCAGTCCGGGAGCTTCGCGTCTGAGACGCTGTCGTAGTGGGGGATGTAGGGCTTGATATCGAGGATGGGGGTGCCGTTGATGGCATCGAGGCCCTGCACGCGGAGGATGTTCTTGCGGCGGCGCAGCAGCGGCACAACGGTCATGCCGATGCCGCTCGGGCGGCGCTGGCTGCGCGTGGCGAGGACGCCCTGGAGCGGGTACTTCGGGTCGCAACGCGGGTGAATGCGGCCCGACGTTTGCTCAGCCTCCGGGACGGCGTGCAGGTAGAAGATGACGATGACATGGGAGTAGCCTTCGATGGCATCGAGCGCTTCGAGCAAGTCGTCGCGGAAGATGAGGTCGGAGCGGACGTCCTCCCAGCCCTCGGAGCGCTCGCGTTCGCCGTTTCGGACGACGCCGATTGGCCGCAGCTCGACAGGCTCACGGGGCACGGCGGGCAGGCTCAAGCCGAGCAGACTACGCAGCCAGTCGACCAGGCGCAGGAGCCAGCGCATGGCTACGCGCCCGGGATGGCACGGCCGGCCGAGCGGAGCGCCTCGGCGATGTTCTTATGCTCGACGCCGAAGCGGAGCTCCAGCAGGTGCAGGACCTTGAGGAACGCTCCGGCTTCGCTGGCGGCGTGCTTCGGGTTGGTGAAGATATCGACGAACTCGTCGCGGAGCTCATCGACATACCCGGCCACCGTCTCAGAGTTAACGCGCTGCTCAAGGTAATTGGTGAGCTTGGCGTACTCCTTGGCGTCCAGCCAGACGCCTTGGCAGATCGGACAAAGATCGACCCTGACGCTGGAGTCGCCGTATCGCACGGTGACCATTGTCTGGCCACTCTTCGGGCAGACGAGCTTCTCCTGCTTGCCGGCACGGAACTTGGCGCGGTCCTTCCAGAGATCGATGTCGATCCAGCGGTAGTCGCCGCGCGCGCTCTTGTCCTTGAGGACGTTTAGCTTGTCGCCGGGGAACCAGCTGCCGCGGCACGCCGGACAGCGTCGATAGCGGACGCCTCGGGTGGTGGTGGCCTTGAGCTCAGCAGCGCAGCGGGGGCATGACATGACGGGTCTATGCTACCAGAAGTTGTGGAGTGAGTTAGACTAGCTGCCTGAGGACTGCGTGATGCGATCTCGATTGGTGGCGCTCGTCCTGCTCGCCGCCGTTGCGACGGCCGGAGGGACAGCAAAGACGCGGCGCTGGTGCTTGCAGGTGACGGCGGTGCTCATCGGAAATGTGCCCTGTCCGGCGGCGGCGGACCTTGATGGAAACCGGCGGATCGACAGCGTGGATGCGCTGCTGATCTTGCAGTGTTCAGCGGGTTTGCGGGCATGTTAGGGGCAACCCGTAGATGAGGGTGGATGAGCGAGCATAGGTGCGTGGCAGGAAAGAGATAGACGGAATCGTTAGCTAGTTAGTCGTTGTTGCGCGCTATTAGCTGTGAATGCCTCCGATATATCCACCAGGAGTTCCTCCGAAGGCTGGATCGGTTCCGTAAAACGGCCTCTTCTTGGTACACTAAAGAGGCCTCAGTTCCCGCCATCTTCCACCCCTTCAGGGGCCTTCACGGGGACCACTGGTCGTACCTCGCCAGCAGCGCGAGCAGAAGGAATTTATGGCTCGAGAACGAACCGCAAAGAAGCCTATCCAAAACGGTTCATCCGACTACACGGCGCGCGATATCCAGGTCCTGGAGGGGCTGGAGGCTGTCCGTCGCCGGCCCGGCATGTACATCGGGAGCACGGACCAGCGCGGCCTACATCACCTGATCTTCGAGATCGTGGACAACGCGATCGACGAAGCGATGGCGGGCTCGTGTGATCATGTCTGGATCACGATTCAGGCCGACGGCCACGTCGTCGTCCGCGACAACGGACGTGGCATCCCTGTCGACAAGCACGCGCGCAGTGGCAAGTCCGCGCTGGAAACGGTCATGACGACGCTGCACGCCGGAGGCAAGTTCGACGGCGGCGCGTACAAAGTCTCGGGCGGCCTGCACGGCGTCGGCGCGTCCGTCGTCAACGCGCTCTCGGAAGAGACGTGGGTCGAGGTGCACCGCGACAAGAAGATCTACCTGCAGGAATACGAGCGCGGCAAGGCGAAGGGCCCCGTCCAGCAGGTGAAGAAGTCCCGCTACGCGTACGACACTGGAGACGCGCGCGCAAACACCGGCACGATCACGAGCTTCCTGCCCGACTCGAAGATCTTCCAGACGCTGGACTACGACTATCCGACGCTGGTGACGCACTTCCGCGAGGCGGCGTATCTGACGAAGGGCGTCTGGATCCAGCTCTGCGACGAGCGCAGCGACGACGAGATCAACTTCTTCTTCGAGGGCGGCGTGGCGAGCTTCGTCCGGCACCTAAACCAGGGGCGCGATGTGATCCACCCGCGCCCGATTTACATCGAACGCGACATCGAAGACACGCACGTCGAATGCGCGATCCAGTACAACGACGGCTTCTCGGAGGCGGCGTTCTCGTTCGCGAACACGATCAACACGATCGACGGCGGCAGTCACTTGACCGGCTTCCGATCGGCGCTGACACGCGTGCTGAACGACTACGCGCGCAAGCAGAAGATACTGAAAGACGACGACCCGAACCTGACCGGTGAGGACGTCCGCGAGGGCCTCGTCGCCGTGATCAGCGTGAAGCTTCCCGAGCCGCAGTTCGAGGGCCAGACGAAGACACGGCTTGGCAACCCGGAAGTCTCAGGTCAGGTGACGTCGGTCGTTGGGGAGCAACTGAACGCATACCTCGAGGAGCATCCTGGCGAAGGGCGCAAGATCATCGACAAGAGCATCCTCTCCGCGCGGGCGCGGGAGGCGGCGCGGAAGGCGCGCGACCTGGTGGTGCGGAAGGGGTTGCTGGACGGCTCTAACCTACCCGGCAAGCTCGCCGACTGCTCTGACCGCGAGCCGGCGAACTGCGAGCTGTACATCGTCGAGGGTGACTCGGCAGGCGGTTCGGCGAAGCAGGGCCGGGACCGCCGCTTCCAGGCGATCCTGCCGCTCTGGGGCAAGGTGCTGAACGTCGAGAAGGCGCGTCTGGAGAAGATGCTGACGCACGACGCGCTGCGCGCGCTGATCAGCGCGATGGGCGCTGGCTTCGGCGAGCAGATGGACATGGAGAAGCTGCGCTACCACCGCGTGATTATCATGACGGACGCGGACGTGGACGGCGCGCACATCCGGACGCTGCTGCTGACGTTCTTCTTCCGCTACTACCGCATCTTGATCGAGAGCGGGTATCTCTACATCGCGCAGCCGCCGCTGTACCGGGTGCAGTCCGGCAAGGAAGTAGCGTGGCTCTACAACGACCGCGAGCTGGAGGACTTCCAGAAGAAGAAGGACGGCAAGACGATCACCATGCAGCGCTACAAGGGTCTTGGTGAGATGAATCCAGACCAGCTCTGGGACACGACGATGGACCCGGAGAAGCGCACGTTGCTGCGCGTGAACATCGAGAGCGCGGTTGAGGCCGATATGATCTTCTCGCACTTGATGGGCGAGGAGGTGGCCCCGCGCAAGAAGTTCATTCAGGCGCACGCCGCCCAGGTCCGCAACCTGGACGTTTGATAGCTGTCAGCTATCAGCTTGGCAGCGCACCCCTGCGCACTTCTGTCATTCCGAGCGCAGCGAGGAATCTCCTTGCTCATAGCAACCAGCGTTCCCATTGATCGTTAGCACCGTACTCGCCGAAGCGAGATTCCTCGACACGCAGCCGGCGGCAGCCGACTTAGCGGCTCGGAATGACGGGTAGCAGCAAGGTATACTACGCGTACCGGCGCTGGACTGGCTTTCGCCAGAGGTAGTTATGCCAATCACGAAGACTGAATTCCATACCGCTGTCGAGCAAGGGGTTGAAGACCTCATGCATCGAATCCACGGGTTCCTAGCTGCCGACAAGAATGCGGCATACTCCGAGAGCGAATTGAGGGAACGCGTTGGAATTCGACGGGACGTGGCTACCCAAGCGGCGTTTAAGGAAGCGGTCCGTTCGTTGGAGGGGCTCGACGCGATTCGCTGGGGGACTGTGGACGACGCGGACTACTACATCTTCAACAGCGAGCTCGATCCACAGCCGAGGCGGCGCTAGCCGTCGACCTGACCGTGACAACCTCCGACTCCGTCAGAACCACCCGCGAAGACATCGTGCGCCGGCACATGGCGAGCGAGAACGTGCTTGACTTCGAGACGACGATGTCGACGTTCAAGCATCCGCGGTACGAGCTGATCCCCTACGGTGTCGTGCACGACGGGCGCGAGGAAGTCGCGCAGTACTACGTCGATTCGCGGAAGTCGTTCCCCGACCAGAGCAACGAGATCATCTCGCTGCGCCACGCGGACGACGCCGTGGTGGTCGAGTTCTGGCTGTCGGGCACGCACAAGGGCAAGCTGATGGGCGTCGAGCCGACAGGTAAGACGTTCCGCTGCCAGATGACGGCGTTCTTCATCTTCGATGGTGTCGATCTGGTGAACGAGCGTGTGTACTTCGACAGCGCGACGATCCTGCGGCAGCTGCAATCTCCGTGAGGACAGGCTTCAGCCTGTCAGGTGAGGCCGGTCTACCCGTTTGCACGGCTGGTGGCTGCCCGAAGCAACCAGATTCCTCGCCCGCGCTCGACTGACAGGGCGCACAGTCGCGCGCCCCTACAAGGCGGCTCGGAATGACAGGTGGGGGCGTCTACTTCGCGATCGTGCTGACGTCGCTCGATTGCTGCCTACGGACCGCGAAATCGTATAGGCTCATACCGCAACGCCACCCC
>JBKKBW010000132.1:0-2504 GCA_046713635.1 Dehalococcoidia bacterium | reverse complement strand
CATTAAGCCTACCCAAACTACAGCCAAAAGCCCGAAGTTCCGCTTCGGGCTTCCTGCTTCCTAAGCTCTACGACATAACAGGCATGCGATAATCTCTGTAGCTAAGGGCTTGCCAGCCCCTGTCGATACCTAACGTGGTGAGGTCCACAATCCGCGGCATACCACAGTCCCAGTTGCTTGCTGCGTTCGCGCTAGGCGCGGCCTTTCTCCTCGTCGTAACCGCGACAGTCGCGACCAGCGGCATTGATTCGGGCGGCGGGTCTCGCGAGCCGTCAGTGCGCGCTCTCGAAGACGTCGCCCGCGACTCTGGCCTTCGATTCGGCTCGGAACAACCTGTCCTCGCGTACGCACCGCTGGTGATCGCGCCTCCGCCGCCACCGCCACCAGCCTCCGAGGCATCCCCGTACGCTTTCATCTGGCCCAGCGACCACTACCTTGTCCAGGGTATGTGGGCCGGCCATCCGCTCGGAGTCGACATCGGCACGCCTGGAGGCGACCCAGTCCTCGCCGTTCGTGACGGACGAGTGGCCTTCGCCGGAGGCGATCCGTGCTGCAGCTACGGGCTTTTCGTCATCGTCGAGCATGACGAAGGCTGGTCGAGCCTCTACGCACACTTCAGCCAGATCGATGTGAAGCAGGGTGATGAGATAAAGCAGGGCCAGGTGATCGGTCTAGCCGGCGCCACAGGTACCGCTACGGGCACGCACGTTCATCTCGAACTGCGACACAACGGCGGCCTCGTCAACCCGCTCGAGTACCTCGAGCCTCACCGTGACTGGCAGGTTACCGCTGAACTCCTAGCCGAACGCAACAGTACGCCAGACACGGCTACCGCCGCCCCGGAACAGGAGCCCGCCGGCGCTGGTGTTGCTGGCGGCGAACCACGCTCGACGGAGGCGGCTCCTCAAGACGAGGACAACTCTTTGAATGCGAGCGGCGCGACGATGCTTGGCGCGCAGTGGCTATCGCGTCAAGAGCAGTCGGCGTACATCATCGACGTCGCGTCCTGTGTCGCTGCGCGGTCCGGGCCCAACTGGTGGGTCACGTGCGACGGCCGGCTCCAGGGCTGTCCCAGCGGTCCCGCGTGCGGCGCGCAGCTCACCGCCTGCGTTTTCGATCAGCCGCGAGTCATCGCCGCGGCCTGCTCCTAGCCCGCAATCAACCCGCGGCCTCGGCGCCCGCTAGTCGATCTGTGCCAGCTAGATCGAGTACAGCAGCACGCAGCCGTTCTGTCCCTTCTGGCACCGAAGCAACGTCATCAAGTAACACCGGAGCGCCAAAACGCACGAGCGCTGGTCCCGGCTTTGCCATCCGCGTACCCTTCGGCATGAGAGCGTGCAGTCCTTCCAGATAGGCTGGAACAACGGGGACCTTCGCCTGCATGGCAAGGATCGTTGGCCCGTGGTGAAAGCGCTGCACTGCGCCCGCCTTGAAGCGCCCACCTTCCGGGAATATCAAGATCGACCATCCATGCTGCAACAGCCATTGGGAGTACTCCAGCGCCTTCATGCCACCGCCGCGCGCGATTGGATAGGTGTTCCAGAACAGCGAGAACCACCACGATCGCTGGCTCGCGCGGTAAAAGCGGTCCGCCGCGGCCGCGACGGACGTCCGCTCGCGTAATGCAGCGGGCAACGCCGACACCAGCGTCGGCGTGTCGATGTGGGACGTGTGGTTCGCAATGATCAACACAGGGCCGCGCACGCCGTCCAGCTTGTCCAGGCCCTCGACCACCATTGGTTGGCAGAGACGTCGCATGTGGCGTGTCATCACCCAGTAGCGGCCGGCGCGCCGCGCCGCGCGCGCCCAGACCTGCGTCTGCCATCGATGCGGCTCGGTCCGGTACGGCTCTTCCTTCTGCAGCAGTTTCTTGAATCTGCTGAACGCGATCGCCGGAAAGACCTGCAACTTCACGGTGCCAAGGCTGCTGATCTCGATCGCGATCTGAGCGGCCGTTTCGTTATCAGGTGCCTCGACAATAGTGACGAAATCGTACGGGCCGACGACACGGTACTGGCTCGTGATCTTCGCGCCGAGGCGCTCTACCTCCGCGCTGACCGCGTCGATGCGGCCAGGGTCGCTGCTGAGCGCCTTAGCCCCCGCAGGAGTGAGCTTCGTGGTTACAACGTAGGCCGGCATATCCTCGCCTCTCCTCGTCGCACGCGGTGGCGCATAATAGCTCCGCGGCAGGCAAGGAGTCAAAGGCGATAGCCGCGGCCATTCGTCCGCAAACGCTAGCAGTCCATTGGTAAGGCGAACACGTAGGGGCGTTCACTAAGGACGCCGCTTCGCCCTACTTGGCTATAATGCCCGTCTAGGAGTCGTTATGACGCACCCCTTTCTGGCTGCGCTGGACCGCCGCACGCTGCTTGCAGACGGCGCCATGGGCACGCTGCTGCGCGATCGTGGCGTGCCGGCCTCCGCCTGCCTGGACGAGCTCAATCTCTCGAACCCGGAGCTGGTGCGCCTCGTTCACGAGTAATACCTCACCGCAGGCGCCGAGG
>JBKKBW010000131.1:0-1400 GCA_046713635.1 Dehalococcoidia bacterium | reverse complement strand
GCGTATAGCCCCAATAAAGGACCCTTGATGTTCCCGGCAGGAGAGCGGCATGCATCATTGTCACCTCGGGATCGCCGAGGACTTCCACCACTTCCCCGATGTCCCTTGAGGCGCACTCTTCCTCGATGACAACGATATCTGCTTCGGGAATGAATCCATCAATGCCCGGTAGGTCCAAGCCCAGGCAAAACTCGCACAGGTTTCCGCCGAAGCCTCGCGGATAGGCCGGCAGGCCCAGTTCGGCCATTCGGCGTCGGTCCCGGATGCCCTCTTCGAAGATCTCACCGGGACAGAGGATGACGTGGCAAATGCGCTCGATCAGAATAGAGCGAGCGGGGCCCGCGGCGCGCAGCCAAGGCGCCAAGCGCCTGATTGCGCTGGTGGTCTCGCGCACCCAGGGATTGCGGGACAATCCAATTACCGAGTAAATGCCGCCGCGGCGTACTCTGCCGGCGACCACCTTCCTATTTGGCTCCAGAAACGAGCGCCGGACCACCCGGAACCGCTCCACGGACTCGTCCCACTCGAACAGGCGCAGCGTACGCTCATCGAGCTCCTTGTCCTTGACGAGGTCCTCGTCAATCGGAATACGCAAGGTCGCCGTTTTGAAGGTTTCGTCAGCCTCAACTTGGAACGCGTCACTGGCGAAGCCGAAGCTGCTTTTGGGGCGAGGGTTCGGTACCAGGCGGACTCGGACGTTCGCAGACTCTTGCGACGTGCATTCCGGCGCGTACTCTTGCTCTCGGTCAGTGTCGCTGCCGCTGGAAGATTTCATAGCCCGCCTCCCTTGATGCTGTCAGCACAGCCGCCGGTCCGTGCAATAGTATCCGACGACGGTGCGAGGCTGTCAATCACCGAATCGCTGAATGCCTTCGGCAGCACTTATCTTGCTTGCGCATGGCGAGTCGGGTTATTTCCGATCTCCGTCTGCGGGAACACGACGCCCAATCTCATGCAGGCGCCTCCTCAAGGACTAGTCTGACGCCCCACTTGCCTATGACAATAAGTGGGGACCTTGACGCTTCACATAAGACTATTCGCTATCGCGCTCGCGGCTGAACGTCCTGCTTTCGAATCACTGGGTTGACCACCTGCTTTTCAAGCAGGGCGGCATTATCGCCAAGGACGGGTGAGGTTCCAACCGGCAGGCACGCTATCAGTTACGGTGACGACTTCCCTTACTACGCGTCGGCTCATCCGTGCGTTGCGATTGTCTTCACTCGTCTTTCTGCACAGCCGCGTTTACGACAGCGGTAATGACGTGTCCAATGCCGTCTTCCAGTTTGAATAACGGGGCGTTCTTGCGGTTCGATACGTGGAACCGCACGCCGTCATCGAACACTTCGAGCGACACGAGCTTAGAGAATGGCATCTCAATAGTCTTGCGCGTCCCTGTGTAG
>JBKKBW010000130.1:0-5236 GCA_046713635.1 Dehalococcoidia bacterium | reverse complement strand
CGCTGAAGGAGATCAAGGAGTCGCACTAGTTCGACGACTGGGCGCTGGTGCGAATGGGCCGCCTCAGCACCATGTCAGCGCCGGCAGCGTTCTTCGAGTGGCTGAAGAAGCAGGGCGCGTTCTAGCGCGCCTGAGCGGCTGCGTCGTTCGCGGGCCGCCACACCGGATCCGAGTCGTTGAACGTGTTGTTCGTGATCTGTATCGCTGCACCGCCGCGGCCGCTCATCAGGTAGATCTCGCCGTCACCGTCGCGGTCGCTGGAGAACGCCAGCGTCGCGGCGTCCGGTGACCAGTCCGGCGATGTGTCCGCGCCGGGTTCATTGACGAGCTGCTGCGGCAGACTCCCATCCGCGTTCATCACGTAGATATCGAAGTCGCCGTCGCGATCGCTGGCGAACGCGATCTGCTTACCATTGGGAGACCACGAAGGACCGAAGTCGGACGCCGGATGGTTCGTCAGCCGTTGGGCCGAGCTGCCGTCGGCGTTCACCACGTAGATCTCGTCGTTGCACGGCTCGCACGCCTCCAGGTTGGGCTCGTCGCGATTCGACCTGAAGGCGATCCTCTCGCCGTCCGGCGACCACGCCGGAGCGAAGTCCGAGGCCGCGTGATTTGTCAGACGCGTGACGTTGCTGCCGTCCGCGTTCATCACGTAGATCTCCTGGTTACCGTCGCGGTCGCTCGAGAACGCGATCTTCGCGCCGTCCGGCGCCCAGGCGGCCTGGACATCGCTGGCGGGATCGTCGGTCAGGCGCTGGCGGCCTGTACCATCGGCGTTCAGTGTGTAGATTTCCGGATTGCCGTCTAAACCATTGAAGTACGCGATCTTGGTGCCGTCGGGCGACCAGGATGAGCCCTTGTCCGGCCCAGGGTCGTTGGTTAGGGCCCGCGCACCACTGCCATTGGCGTTCATGAGGAAGATCTCAGAGTTGCCGGTGCGATTGCTATTGATCGCGAGAATGTCGGAGGCGCTCCCGACAGGCGCTGTCGGGCTGCCGCCGGGCGGCCCGCCAGTGCTTCCGCCGCCCTCCGAGCCGCAGGCGGCGAGCATGGATGCAAGGAGCGCGAGCGCCATGGCCATGCGCATTCTGGGCACTATAGTCCTCATTTCTGCTAATACACCGGCGTACCGGTAAAGGTTCCCGCCGTTGGTGGGTACCTGGAGTATACTGCGGTCGATGACGCGATTAGCGTTCACAAGCGCACTCCTACTCGCTGTGGTTGTGGGCCTGCTCGCAGTCAGTATCGTAGAGGCTCGGCCGCCCCCCGGCGACGTGGACCAAAATGCATTTGTGAACGCGATCGACGCGGCGTTGGTGCTGCAATATAGCGCCGGGCTGCTGCCGTCGATCGCTGAAGAAGGCAACGTGAACTTCGATGAACAGACGAATAGCGTCGACGCGGCCTGATCCTGCAGTACGGCGCGGGCCTAGTACCGCAGCTGCCGTATCTACCGATGCCGCCGATCGATGGCGAACCAGCAGTCACGCCATCTGGCCTGGGAATACAGGAGATACGCGTAGGGACGGGTGCCCTGGTAGCAGCGAACGCGACCGTTACGGTGAACTACACGGGCTGGTTCGAAGACGGCAAGCCGTTCGATGCCGGAAGCGGACTGCAGTTCTCGCTAAGCGGTCTGATCGAAGGCTGGCAAGAGGGCTTGCCGGGCATGAGGGTTGGTGGGGAGCGGAGGCTGATTATTCCTCCGGAGCTGGCCTACGGCAAGCAGGGTTCCGGCGACGTCATACCGCCCAACGCCACGCTTATCTTCGACATCGAGCTGGTGTCGGTGCCGTAGGGGCTTTGGGCTCGCTTCTAGGTAGCACTACGTCTGCTCAGTGTCTGCTTGTCGAACGCTATCCGTCGGCAACCTTCAGCACGAGCTTGCCGAAGTTCTCCCCGTTGAACAACATCAAGAACGTCTCTGGAAACGTATCGATGCCTTCGACAATGTGCTCGCGTGCCTTGAGCTGACCCTCTCCGATCCAGACGGCCAGTTCTTTGCGCGCAGCAGGGAACTGCGCCGCGTAATCCGACACGACGAAGCCTTCCATTCGGGCGTGGTACACGAGCAGTGATAGATAGTTCGCTGGACCCTGTGTAGGCCCCGTATTGTTGTACTGCGAGATCGCGCCGCAGATCGAGATCCGGGCGTTGCGCGCGAGCTGCGCCAAGACAAGATCGAGTATCTCTCCGCCGACGTTATCGAAGTAGATGTCGACGCCCTTCGGGCAAGCCGCGCGCAGCGCTTTGCGGACATTGTCTGACTTGTAGTCGATCGCTGCATCGTAGCCAAGCTCGTCAATCAGGTATCGGCACTTGTCCGGCCCGCCGGCGATGCCGACAGCGCGACAGCCTTTTATCTTGGCGATCTGTCCGGCGACAGAGCCGACCGCGCCGGCTGCGCCTGACACTACCACCGTCTCGCCTTCCTTCGGCTCGCAGACGGAGAGCAGGCCAACGTACGCCGTCAAGCCCGGTGTGCCGAGCGCACCCAAGAAACGGGGTAGGGGAGCGAGCCGGGGATCGACTTTCGTAAGCCACTTCGCATTCACGATCGCGTATTCCTGGATGCCGGTTCCTCCGTTCACTATGTCACCGACAGCGAGGCTGGCGTCGTTGGAAGCGATCACCTGGCCGATGCCACCGGCGCGCATGACCTCGCCCAGACCGACCGGTGGAACGTAGGACCTCGTGTCATTCATCCAACCACGCATCGCCGGATCGAGCGAGATGTACTGGACCTTGACGAGCACTTCACCCGGCCCCGGTTCGCTGACAGGCGCGGTGGCAAACTCGAAGTCGCTACGTTTAACGAGGCCCGAGGGGCGCGCCATTAGCTTCCACTGACGGTTTTCACGTGAACTCATGTCGACCTCCAAAACTTCCGGCACCAGTACTTGCGCCTCTCTTGTATATCACGCGATGGTCGCACAGGCGTCGAGGTGCCTTAGGGCTGCTGCTAGGTGGGGATACTGACACCGAAATCGATCAAGCTGCGGCCGGTTCAGAGTTCCGAGGGTCAGAGGTCGGGGCGGCGCGGCTGGGCCGGGAACCTCTGAACCTCGACCCTCGACCCCATAGTCCGTTAGGCTATGCATCGTCATGCGTGCAATGAGAGGAGCCAAGTGACCTACACCATCACCCTTATCCCCGGCGACGGCACCGGCCCCGAAATCGCGGAGGCGACCCGACGCGTCCTTGAGGCCACCGGCGTCTCTATCGAATGGGATGTCCAGAACGCCGGCGTCGACGTCATGGAGCGCGAAGGCACGCCGCTGCCGGAAAAAGTCATCGAATCCATCAAGCGCAACAAGATCGCGATCAAGGGCCCGGTCACCACGCCCGTCGGCACCGGCTTTCGCTCCGTCAACGTTGCGCTGCGCAAGTCGCTCAACCTCTACGCCTGCGTGCGGCCCTGCAAGTGGTATCCCGGCGTGCGCTCGCGCTACGACAACGTCGATCTCGTTATCGTGCGCGAAAACACCGAAGACCTCTATGCGGGGATCGAGTTCGAGCGCGGTTCGGAGTGGCTCCCGAAGATCTCCGACATCACCGAAGCGAGTGGTCAGGGCCGCCTGCGCGACGACGCCGGACTCTCGCTCAAGCCGATCTCGGAGTACGGCGCGCGCCGCATCGTCAAGTACGCCTTCGAATACGCGCGCGCGAACAAGCGCAAGTCCGTGACGGCGATACACAAAGCGAACATCATGAAGTTCAGCGATGGGCTGTTTCTCTCGGTCGCGCGCGAAGTCGCGAAGGAGTACAGCGACATCGAGTTCTGGGACACGATTGTCGACAATCTTTGCATGCAACTTGTCCAGCGGCCGGAGCAGTTCGATGTGCTTGTGCTGCCGAACCTCTATGGCGACATCGTCTCGGACCTGTGCGCGGGCCTCGTGGGTGGCCTGGGTGTCGCGCCGGGTGCGAACATCGGCGACGAAGGCGCACTCTTCGAACCGACGCACGGGAGCGCGCCTAAGTACGCGAGACAAAACAAAGTCAACCCGATGGCGATGATGTTCTCGGGCATGCTGATGCTGCGCCACATCGGCGAACAGGACGCCGGCGACCGGCTCGAGCGAGCTATGGCCGAAGTCATCCGCGAAGGCACGTCGGTGACGTACGACATGAAGGCGGACCGCAACGATCCGTCCGCCGTCGGCACATCGCAGGTGGCGGACGCCATTATTTCCAAGCTGCGCGCCTAGTCGCGCAGGGTCGCGAAGCTGCACGCAATGTAGGGTGCGCGGCCACGCGTTCCGCGCTAGTGCTAAGCTTACTCGCATGGACACACCTCCCATTCAGTACACGAAGACGAGCGACGGGGTAAGCCTTGCCTACGCCACGTACGGGACCGGGCGACCGTTACTCGTGGCTCTGCCGCCGCCCTGGAGTCTGCTGACCAGCATCGAGATGTACCGCTACTTTTGGGGCCAGCTCGATGGCTTCCAAGCGCTCATGTTCGACTGGCGCGGCACCGGCTACTCCGATCGGAGCTCAGTCGACTTCTCTCAGAAGTCACTCGTAATCGATCTGGAGGCGGTCGCGGCTCTGGCGGGCGATGAACAAATATCCATCGCTGCGTTCACCAACGCTGTGCCGCTGGCTATCGAGTTCGCAGCGATACACGCCGAGCGCGTCACGCATCTTGTCCTCGCCGACGCCTGGATGACGGCTGCGGACTTCGCAGACTCGCCGGCCAAGGCCATCGAAGAATCGTTGCGAGACAAGGACTGGGAGCTGCTTACGGAAACGTTTGCGCAGGTGCTCTGGCGCTACGAGGATCCAGCACTGGCATCGATGTTTGCGGAGCTGACTAGAGCGTCGTGCAGCCCGGATGCTTGGCGCGCGTGGTGGTCGTCCGTCGAGTCGATTGATGCCTCGTCGTACGTCAGCCGCGTCCGAGCCGAGACGCTCGTCCTCCACAACAAGAACAATCGCTGGGTGGCCGCGGAAGGTGCACAACGCGTAGCAGCCAGCATCGCGGGTGCCCGGCTAATGAGGATTGATGACATGACGTACGCTTCGACACCCGCGCTGATCCGTGAATTCGTTCTTGGCGAGAAGGCGACCGAGCCGGTTTCATCCCCTGGGGGCCACGGCACTGCCATCATCCTCTTCGCTGACATCGCGGACTCCACCTCGCTGACGGAGCGCCTTGGGGACTCAGCCTTCCGGGAGAAGGCGCGCCAGTTGGATGAGGCGTTGCGCCGAGCGATCACATCGAACGGTG
>JBKKBW010000129.1:0-5626 GCA_046713635.1 Dehalococcoidia bacterium | reverse complement strand
GACGTCCGGTATGGCGACCGGCACATCGTTCGCGAAGCAGCGACGTTTCCCCACTAGCGAAACCTGGAAGTCCGCGATGTGACCATCATCGTTCTCAACCACGTCTTCGACCTCGAGACGCCATGGCCGCGCCTGCGAAGGGGGCAGGAGCGCACCGCACGCTGTTCCAGAAACATCGAACTCGAAGATAAGGTCATCGCCGTCGTCCAGCGGCTGGGGAGTCAGGATAGGTAGGCTGCACTCCGGCGTAGCAAGGCTGCCGATCTTGAGGAAAACGGCCAGGTTCCCGCGGAACGTGTGTCTGATATCGACTAAGACGGATGGAGCGTCCGTCCCGCCACCGGCGACGATGCCGCGTGCCTCAAACACGGTCTGGATGGCCACTGCGTGCGCTCCGCCGAACAAGTCCTCATCCGCCTGCAGTACGGCTACCGCCGCTTGCTGAAAGTCAGCCAGCGGATCTAGATAGAAGTGGCTATCCAGCACGAGCTTCAGCACCAGGTCGCGGGCAGCCTGATTACTCCCCAGTACTTCGACCAGGTCCCACAGGGCGCCGCCCCAGATCAGGCCCCCACAGTGCGGCTCTTCCGCACCGGTGTCCGGGTGATCGAAGCAGGCCTCAAAATCGACTGGATAGACGTTACCGTTTCGCAGCCAGCGCAGTCCGGACTCTCCGCCACACGAAACCCACCCGGTGGTGTGCGCCCACTCCGACCAGCAGGGATCGCCGGTCAGCGCCGATGCCAGGAAGTCCCCGAAGCCTTCGCCCATTGCCTGTGTTTGCTCCACAGCAAGGGGGTCTCCTGCACCCCACAATGGCACCTGCTCATTCTGAACAGCGTGGCCGTACTCGTGGAGGATGAAGTCCGCATCCTCACCGATGTCGGGACAACCAAGCACCGCGCTGTGCTCGCCCACATGTATCCCGAGGTTGAGCGCCGAGTAGAAGGCATTGCAGAAGAAGCCCCCGTCAGGGCTGTAGTGCGCATGCACGGGCACCGGCTTCGCCAGGATCGCGCTGTTGCCCGTAAACCCCAGCGACTGTATCTTCCGCTGCGCCGAGTCGATGTGGTGATAAGCCATCACCTCTTCGAATCGGCTGTCGTTGCATGGGTAGCTGTAGTTTCTCGATGGCTCGTCGGCCTGCCCGGCTGGCGCTATAGAGCCGACAATCCCTGGCCCAGTCAGATCAACGTAAGCGCCCTTCAGCTTGTTCTGACCGCCCTGTATGCCCTGGAGCGTCCTCGCCGCATACTCGCTCGCGAGGATCGCCTCATTCTCAGGCACCCCGCAGTCAGATGGCGGAGGCACGCTGCCGCCCGACGACACATATGGATTGGGATCGAACACCTGACCACTGTCGTAGCGCAACAGGTCCTGCTTGAGCAGCACAGTTCCGTCGCTTGCGTCCAAGACCACCAGCCAGTCGCCCAACGGCTGCAGCGCCGGCAGCGTCACCTGCCATGCGAGCAATCCACTTCCAGCGACCGGGTAGTACACGGACGTGACGGACGCTGCGCCACGCGACTCCTTGAGCTCGATGGCTCCCTTCGCCGCTTCGATCGCCGATTGTGCATCAATTGCTACGCCCGCGGTCGATGCCACCCCCACCGGCTCCCTACGATCGATCGCAAAACCAACGCCCCCTGTCTTCTTCGCAATGCTCACTGACGCGTAAGCGCCGAACACCGGCACGCCATCGATCGTCTCCTGGAACCGGACGTGATGCGCGCCCGGCGATTCGCGCGTCTCCAGCATTTCGAGCCCGCCCGCATTGCTCCCGGCGATCGCGCCCTCTCGCGCGAGATAGGCGCGCGCGATCGCCTCAGGATCAATGGGCTGCGACTGCGCGCTCCGGCTCACCACTACGAAGATCGAGCCGGCAGCCACCAGCACCACGCATAGCGTCAACCAACGAAAGCTGAGTCCAGCCAAGAGTCCTCCGGCGTAATCACGTAGAAGAAAAGGGTTCCACGGCGCCTTCCAGCACACGCGTGGTCGTTCGCCGCAGCCGTCCCTGGCTGCCGTCTCCTATCAGAGTATCGTGGTTAGGCTGGACGGCGTCGAATCTTAGGCCGGCCGAAGCCGAGCGACCATGCCCGCGTCGCGCTGCAGGACGAGCGCTGCGTCCAGCGCGTTCACGCGGCCGTCGCCGTCTACGTCGGCATCGCCCTGGCACGGCAGGCTATCCAGCAGCCCCGCGGCGAACTGCAGCATCGCCAGCGCGTCCAACGAACTCACCCGCCCATCGCAGTTCGCGTCGCCGCTCTCCTCAGCCAACGGCGTCGGCGTGCGAGTCGGCGTCTTCGTCGCGGTGCGCGTCAACGTCGGCGTGTTGGTGGTCGTCGCCGTCTCCACCGGCGTTGGCGTCTCCGTCGGAGCGACGGACGTCGGCGTAGGCGTCGCTACCGGCACGGCGGGTGTCGCCGTCTCGGTCGGCGGAACGCTCGTCGGCGTCGCCGTCGGCGCAGCGTCCGTAGGCGTGTCTACCGGGCCAGCGGCGTCCGTTGGGGTCGCCGTCGCAACGACGGACGGCGGCGTAGGCGCGACACTCGTTGGCGTGCTCGTCGGCGGCGCGACGCTCGTCGGGGTATTCGTCGGAGGCGCCACACTCGTCGGGGTATTCGTCGGCGGCACAATCTGCGTTGCCGTGTTCGTTGGTGTGCGCGTTGGCGTGGCGCTCGGCGGCAGCGGCGTATTCGTCGCCGCGACCGTCGTCGTCGGCGGCAAGGGCGTGTTCGTCGAGGTCGGAACGGTTGTATTCGTCGGCGTCGACTGGCCCGAGGACGGATACAATGCGGCTAGACCATCGCGATCGTCCTGGCACAATACACGCTTCACGCCCTGGTACGATGCGTTCAGCACCGGACAAGCGCCGTTCGCGCCACAGCCGTTCGCGGTTGGGTGACCCAGGCCGATGAAGTGGCCACTCTCGTGCAGCGCGACCGCCTCCAGATCGAACGTGCCCGTCCCGCACGCGCCCGTGCCATCCGTGCGCCAGTCGTCGCGGAAGTGCGCCGCGTCTGCGTCGAACTCGATGTCCGAGTCGATGATCTGGTCCGGCCCCGAAAGGACCAGCGCGCACGTTAGCGTCACGCCCAGCACCGACGCATCGTGCCCACTCGCGATGCCCCACGTCAGGTCGTTATTCCCGTCCGGAAACGCCGGCCCGCACTGGTCCGCGCCGCTGTCGCGATCGGTCTCGCCCTGATATGAGAACACGATGTCGGACCCCGCGTCGTTCTGCCACGTATTGAACGCGTTGCTCCACGCGCTGATCACGTTCGGCGCCGACAGTTGCGCCGGCATGCCTTCGTCCGGGTTAAGGTAATACGGCACCGGCATGTCTTCGGCGAACCAGGCACGGCCGCTCAGCGCGAACGCTGCTTCGCCCCAGCCCGCCGCAGCGCCGTCCGATCCGACAGTGAACTTGCCCTGATAGCCCGCCGTCAATCGCAGCTCGCCGCCCGCGTCCTGCAGAAACACGATCGCCTGCTCCCCTGCCGTGAACTCCGGGCTCGTGCCGACGTACAGCGCGAGCTGTCCGAACTTGCCCCCGGGCACGTTGAACGTCACGTCCGACGGCGACGCGCCCTGAGGCGACGCCGAACTCGGCGGCTCCTTCACATGCTCCATCACGCGCACCGTCACATCCGTCGAGAGACCGCCCGCGGCGCGGTCCACGCACGTGCGAAAGCTCTTCACCGTGCCCGCGACGATCCGGTCTGAGTCGCTGGTCAGCTTGCCGAGGTCCGCCGCGATCACAAGCGCGCCCCCGCCTGCCGTGTGTGTCGATCCAGAAGTGGAAGGCGCCTCGCAGGACCCCGCAGGCGCGGCCATCGATGCCGCTGCGTTCGCGCGCTCCGGCTCCGGCCCAAACTGCAGCGCGGTTGCCACGATGCCCAGCGCCAACAGCGCGCAGACCCCCAGCGCCAGGGCTCTGGTTCCCACGGAAACGTCCTCCTATCAGATATGTCGGCAGATTCCCGGCGAAACGTCGTCCTCGGAAGCGGAATCAGGATCGCGTAGATACGGAGGGGGCCTGGCTCAGCGCTGTAGGGTACACGGGCGTGCGTTTTGGGTGGGGCAGGGCCGCTGTAGGGGCGCACAGCTGTGCGCCCCGCTGACAGACTGACTGCAGAATCGAAGACTCTGCCAAGCAACGCGCAGCGTTGCCGCTGACTAGCTGACCCGCTAGCTCACAGCTCTTCGATAATCCCCGCGTCGAACTGCAAGACCAGCGCTACGTCCCGGGCGTCGATGCGCCGATCGTTGTTCACGTCAGCCTCATCCACACACGGAAGTCCGAACACCAGCTCGGCGGTGAGTTGCAACACCGGCAGTGCGTCGAGCGAGTTGACGCTGCCATCGCAGTTCACATCGCCATCCGCGATCGGCCCGATACCGCGGGCGGAGAACACGTCCTCAATGACATCGCTGTGCGCGCCACCAAACAGGTCCTGATCGGCCTGCGCTATTGCGGCTGCACCTTCCGCGAAGGTGGCGCGAGCATCCAGGTAGAAGTGGCTGTCCAGAACCAGCGTCAGCGCCACGTCTCGCGCAGCCTGATCCGCTCCCAAGCCTTCGATCAGATCCCAAAGCGCGCCGCTCCAGACCTGACCAGTGCAGTGAGGATTCTCAATACCGGGGTAGTCGTCCTCGCAGACCCTGAAGATCGACGGGAAAACCACGTCATTCTCAAGCGAGCGAATGCCACGCTCGCCGTCACAGGCGAACAGCCCGATGTTGGCCCACTCGCCCAAACACGGATCGCCCGCGATCGCGGCCGCAAGGAAGTCGGCGAAGCCCTCGCCCATCGCCCAGGTCTGCTGCGCGTAGTACGGACCCTCCCCACCCCATCCGGGGATCTGATCGTCCTGTATCGCGTGGCCATACTCGTGCACGATGACATCTGCGTCTTCGGCAAGGTCGGGACAGCCGGATGCTGCATTCCCATCGCCGAAATGCAGGCCACCGCTGTCCGGCGAGTAGAAGGCATCGCAGGCCGCTATGAAGTGTGCATGGGCCGGCACAGCGTTCTGCAAAACCGCGCTCCCGCCGGTAAAGCCAAGGGATTGTATCTTCCGTTGCGCAGCGTCGACGTGGTAGTAGACCATCGCCTCTTCGAACCGGTCGTCGTCACATCGATACACATACGTATGCGAAGCTTCGTCGGCGAGGCCCGCCACGTTGTCGGTTTCCTCGATCCCCGGCGCCGTCAGATCGACGTACTGGCCCGTCAGCCTGCCCTGTCCCGCTTCGATGCCAAGCAGCAGCCTCGCGCGATACTGGGTGGAAAGGATGGCTTCGTTCGTCGCGCTTTCGCAGTCGATCGGCAGAGCAGCCCCGCCGTCCGATGTCACCACCGGGTTGGGATCAAACACCTGGCCCGTTCCGTGCCGCAGCAAGTTCTGCTGCCGCAACACACTACCGTCGCTAGCCCGCACGACGACGAGCCAATCGCCAAGCGGCTCCAACGCCGGCAGCAGCACCTGCCAGGCGAGCACATCCACGCCGTCGACAGGGAAGTAGACAGCCGCAACGCCCGGCGTGCCGCGCGCCGTCTTGTAATCGACAGCCGCCTTCGCGATGTCGATCGCGCCGTCCTCGCCCACCTGACCGACTG
>JBKKBW010000128.1:0-1521 GCA_046713635.1 Dehalococcoidia bacterium | reverse complement strand
GTCTTGAGCGAGAAGGGTGGCCCAACTCGTGGTAGCAGCAAGCTGACGCCGCAGGCTGAGGCGCTGATCGCGCAGTACCAGCGGTTCCGAAAGCTCATGGAGAGTGACCTTGGTAAGGAGTTCAAGGAGGCGTTTCGTGCGTAGGTCTTTTGTTGGTCCCGATATGCTGGAAAGCGCATATCGCAAATTCGCGCTCTTACTGGTGGCGCTAGCTGTCCTGCTGTCGATCACCATGGCCTGCGGCTCGAAAGACGAAGTCATCGTCGGCGCCGGAACGACGGTGCAGGACAGCGGCCTGCTCGACGTACTGGTCGCGGAGTTCGAGGAGCAAACTGAGTACAACGTGAAGGCTGTCCCGGCGGGAACAGGCCAGCTCCTGGAGATGGGCCGTCGCGGCGATGCCGATGTGCTCCTCACCCATGATCCGACGGCCGAAGAAAAGTTCATTGCTGATGGCTTCGGCATCAATCGACAGCTCGTCATGCATAACGACTTCGTCGTCGTCGGCCCGGCCGGCGATCCGGCCGGCATCGCGCAAGCAGAGGACGCCACGACCGCGCTCCACAGCATCCGTAAATCCGCGCTGCCCTTCATCAGCCGCGGCGACGATTCCGGCACGCATAAGCTGGAGCTCCGTTTGTGGGAAGAGCTCGACTTCGATCCTGCTGGCGAGTCGTGGTATGAGGAAACGGGGCAGGGGATGGGCGGTACACTTCAGGTCGCCAACCAGCGTAACGCCTACACGATCTCCGATCGAGGCACATACCTTGCTACGCAGGACACGCTCGATCTCGCCATCCTCTTCGAGGGTGATCCGCGCCTGCTCAACATCTATCACGTCATGCAGGTTAACCCAGAGAAACACTCCGGCGTGCGTGAGGACGCAGCGTCTGCCTTCGTCGACTTCATGGTCTCCAACTCGACGCAGCAGCTCATCGCCAGCTTCGGCGTGGAGGAGTTCGGCGAGCTGTTCATCCCGGACGCCGGCAAGAACGAAGCAGACCTCGGTTCACAGTAGCGGTGCCATTCCGAGCCGCTAGGGTGCCGCAGGCGACCGCGAGTGAGGAATCTCCTGTCCCTTAGTATGGTGGGTCGGCGTAAGCTAGCACGCGTTCAGGTCGGTCGAATCCCCTCGAACCGGCTGATCAATCACCTGCTACGCTAACAGCGCATTCTCGCAGGCAGGAGCGCACCATGGACCTTATCTTCGACGGCATTCGCGAAGCCCTGAGCATCCTTATCCACGGTAAGAACGACGTCTGGGAGATCACGCTTCGTTCCCTGCTCATCTCCGGCTCCGCGACACTCATTGCTCTCGCGCTTGGCATCAGCGCAGGTGCCCTGCTTGCGTTTCGTCGCTTCCCTGGCCGCAACGTCATCGTTCTGCTCGTCAATACCGGCATGGGCCTGCCGCCCGTCGTCGTCGGCCTGATCGTGGCGGTGCTACTCTGGCGCAGCGGTCCGCTGGGCCAGCTCAACCTCATCTACACGCCCGGCGCGATGGTCATCGCACAGGTTGTG
>JBKKBW010000127.1:0-2894 GCA_046713635.1 Dehalococcoidia bacterium | reverse complement strand
GAGCCGCACCCTGCGGATCATCTCGCCACCGCCTAGGAACGGGTCCATCGATTCGAGTAGCTCTCGCCTCGCATACAGGACGCCGACGCCCGTCGGGCCCAGCATCTTGTGCGCGGAGAAAGCGAAGAAGTCGCAATTGAGTTCCTGTACGTTCACCGGTAGGTGGGGTACGCTCTGCGCGCCGTCTACCAACACGAGCGCGCCATGCTTGTGGGCTAGGTCCGCGATCCTGCGCACGTCGTTGATCGTACCCAGCACGTTCGACATGTGGATGATCGACACGAGCTTCGTGCGCTCGCCGATCGTCTGCTCAATCTCATCCCAGATGAGCTGTCGTTCGTCGTCGATATCGAGGAAGCGCAGCGTTGCGCCCGTCTCCTTCGCGATCATCTGCCACGGCACAATGTTGCTGTGGTGCTCCATTACGGAGAACACGATCTCGTCGCCCGGCTTCAGCGTCTTCCGGGCCCACGAGTACGCGACCAGGTTGATCGCCTCCGTTGTGTTGCGCGTGAATACGATCGTTCCCGGCTCTGGCGCGCCGATGAAGTCCGCCGTCTTCTGGCGTGTCTCCTCGTACTTCGCCGTTGCTTCCTCCGCCAGCGTGTGGATGCCGCGGTGGATGTTTGCGTTATAGCTGGAGTAGTACTCCACCAGCGCGTCGATCACCTGCTGCGGTTTCTGGCTCGTCGCCGCGTTATCTAAGTACACCAGCGGCCGCCCGTGTATCTCACGGCGCAAAATCGGAAAGTCCTTCCGGATCGTCTCTATGTCTAATGTCATCTTGGTTCTTCTTCCGTTCGAATCGTCGGAGGAGTGGGGTAGTCACCTTGACCCGTGACCCCTGATCCCTGACCCTCCGTTTACATCATCACGTTGTCGAGCGCCGTCTTCAGTTGCGCCCCGTGCGTCACGTCGTGTTGCGGGAAGCCGCTGATCCACTGCTCTAACGTCACCGGATCTCCGTTCGGCCGGCGCCAGATCGCCATCGCTGGCTCGACTGCGTCCGTCAACTGCGACAGCAGCTCCTGCGTCGTCTCGCCTGTCGCCGTTACCTCCGCAATCAACGCTTCGACGCTCGTGTTGCTGCGTTCGGCCAGCCGCTGCGCGTTCCCTTCGTTCACGTACTCAATCGTCGCCTGTTTCGGCAGGCCCTTCTCGATACCGAGCACGTCCCGCAGCATGGTCTGAAACACCCACTCGCCCGAAGCCAGATGCGCCAACAGGTCCTTGTACGTCCAGCCCTCCAGCGGCGATGGCATCGTCCACAATTCCGGCAGGAACTTCTCAGCCGTACGCCGCCCTTCGACCCGGCTTTCGCGCATCTGCTTCGCCGGTCCGTCAACCCAGGGTAGGAACGTCCGGTTCGTCATGCCGTCTCCTCTAGCGCCGCGCGTAGCTGCGCTAGGTGCGAGGCGTCGTGCTGCGGAAACGGCTTTAGCGCCTCGCCCAGCGGAAGCGGAAAGTCATCCTGCCGTAATTCCGCATGACCTTCGTTTAGCTGAGTGAGGAGGTCCAATATCTTCTCACCGTCCTGTGTGATCTCCGCCCGCAATTCTTCGATGGAACGCTGCCTCCGCTCCTCCAGGTCGCGGGCGTTCTTGCTATCAATATCTGTGAACAGCGCCGGGTCCACCCGCTCCCCGGCCACGATCGACCGGAGGACGTTCAGGACGTTCTTACCAGTGTCGCCGGCCAAGTGAGCCAGCAAGTCTCTGTACGACCAGCCCTCGTCCGGACTCGGCTTGCTCCAATCCTCCGGCGCGATTTCGGCCACCGTCCGCGCGATCTCCGCGCGGTTTGAGCGCACCTGCTCCGCGATCGGCTCTACCCACGCTGCAAACGTCCTCGTAGTCATCGATTGCGCTCCATCGTTGCGCGCAGTTGCGCCAGGTGCTCTCCATCATGGTTCTCCGCGTGCACCACTGCGAGCAACTGCTCCAGCGTAATGTTCAGCCCTTCCAGAGTCCGGTCCTTGTCCGCGTCGCTTAACTTGCTCAGCAGCGCCTGCATCTCTGCGCCCGTCGATTCCAACTCCGCCACCACACGCTCGACCGGCCAGTCGCGCCGCTCTTCCACCCCACGCGTGTTTTCAGCGTCCGTATCCATCGTTGTCACAGAACTGCCGATCGGATCGTTCGCGATCGCAGCGCGTAGGATCATCTGGAGCATCTGGTCGTTCCCGCCCCCTATGTGCGCCATCAGGTCCTTGTTCGTCCACCCCTCGACGCCGCGCGGCCGCAGCTCCCAGAAGCCATTCTGCATCGATCGCGCGAACTCGACTACTTCCGCTCGCGCGGCGCGCATCTGCTCCGCCACCGGCTCCACCCATGCCGCGAACGCGTGCGTCTCTATCCCTGACCCTTGACCCATGACCCTAAACCTCGACCTGCACCTCATCGCCCTCGACACGTACCGCATACGCGTTCACCGGCATGATTGCCGGGAGCGTAACGGCCTTGCCCGTCTTCAGGTCGAAGCGCGCTCCATGCCGAGGACACTCGATCTGGCAGTCTTCGACGTATCCCTCACCAAGTGGCCCGCCGTCGTGTGTGCACACATCATCAATCGCGAAGAAGCCCTCGTCCGTGTGGGCGACCGCCAGCTCTTTGTCCTTCACCTTATAGACCCGCACCTCGCCCGCCGGAATGTCATCCTTCTTCGCTATCGTTACGAACTCTCCCATGTTCTCCCCTTCGAGCTGTAGGTAGGGCGGTGGGGTCTCGACCCTCGACCCCAGACCCTCGACCCGTCGTTACCTTCCCAGCTTCTCCCGCAGCACTCGCTGTACTCGCTCGCGCAGCCGATCCGACGGTACGCGGTCCAGCACCTCTGCGAAGAAGCCATCGATCAGCATCCGCTCGGCTTCCTCCTCCGGAATGCCGCGCGATTGC
>JBKKBW010000126.1:0-2501 GCA_046713635.1 Dehalococcoidia bacterium | reverse complement strand
GCTCGGGCCGAACGGAGCAGGCAAGAGCACGCTCCTCAGCGTGCTTGGCCTGCTCGAACGTCCATCAAGAGGAGAGGTCTCCTTCGACGGGCAGCCCGTTGCTGGTCGTCAGCACAAGCTCCGGCGCCGGATGGCCGCGGTGTTTCAGGACCCGCTGCTCCTGCATCGTTCGGTCGAGTCGAACGTTGCGCTGGGGCTCTTGCTGCGCGGCGTCCATCCTTCTGAGCGACAGGATCGCGTTCAGCACTGGCTCGCCCGTTTCGGCATCGAGGCGCTGGCGAAGCGCTCCGCGCGCAGCCTCTCAGGCGGCGAAGCGCAGCGCGTCTCGCTCGCGCGGGCGTTCGCTCTGCAGCCGGAGGTGATCCTGCACGACGAGCCATACAGCTCGCTCGATCAGCCGACGCGCGAGGCGCTCGTGGAAGAGCTGGCGTTAGTACTACAGGAGACATCGCTGACGACCGTCTTCGTCACGCACGATCGCGATGAAGCAGCGCGCCTCGCCGACCGCGTCGCGGTCATGGCCGTTGGCCGCATCCTCCAGATTGGGCCAACGGCGGAAGTGTTCACGAACCCGGCCGACGAAACCGTCGCGGCGTACGTCGGCGTCGAGAACATCGTGCTCGGCCACGTCGTCGAAGCGTCCGAAGGTCTGGTGCTACTCGAGGTCGGCCGCGCCCAGATTGAAGTCGCGGCCAACGGCTTCGATGCTCCCGCGGCGCTCGTCTGCCTCCGCCCGGAAGACATCACACTCTCCGTTTCCGGCCGCGACGCGCCGAGCAGCGCCCGCAACCACCTCGGGGGCAACGTGACACGCATCGTCGGAGCCGGCGGCGAAGCGCGCGTCGAGATCGACTGCGGCTTCCGTCTCATCGCCAGCATCACCCGCCGCTCCGTCGACGAGCTCGGACTCGCCACTGGCTCCCCCGTCATCGCCTCCTTCAAGGCCACCGCTGTGCATCTCATAGCGCGCGGCGAGTGATAGGCTGGGCAGCGCATTGTGCGATCTGCTACCTATCGTCCGAAATACAAAGGCCTCCCGATTGGGAGGCCCCATCTCTCGGCTCTAGTCCCGACTACTTCTTAACACCCATCACATTTACCAGGACCTTGCGGTCGCGTGGGCGGTCCAGCTCGATTAGGAACAGGCGCTGCCACGTGCCGAGCGCGAGCTGCCCGTCGATGATCGGGATCGTCTCGCTCGTGCTCAGGAACAAGTGCTGGCAATGGGCGTGGCCGTTTGCGCACTCATCTTCCTCCATGTTCACGGTGCGTCGAGAGAAATCGTTGTGGTCGTACTCAGCGTGGGCCGGCGCCAGATCCGAGATGACGCGGGCCAGGTCACCCAGTAGCAGGGGCTCGTGCTCGTTCACCTTGATTGCGGCCGTCGTGTGTCCGGAGAAGACAGTTACCTGACCACACCAGGCGTCCGAATCGGCGACGATCGCGGCCACGTCGTCCGTGATATCGATGAACTCCGGCGCGCAGGTTGTCTCCGTCATGAGCGCCTCGCACAGGACGACCGGCTCGCCGCCCGTGGCGGAAGCCAGCTTTTGGCGGCGTACCTTGACTTCAGTAAGCGTTCGTTCCATACGTACTCGGACCCCTCCTGCCTTACCGCGACGGGGCCTGTCAGGGGCCCGCCGTCGTCAGTCTAGCACGTTCCCTATTCAGAACGGAGATTACCCAGCGCGAAGCTCTAGGGCAACCCGACGGGCAGCCGCCATTCCGAGCGAAGCGCGCCCAGTCGAGCAGACCATCCTCGTCTCCCGCTTCCCGTATCCAACGTCCAGTTCGTATAATCCTCCCGACCAAGCGGTTCTGTTAAGCAAGGAAGGCTCATGATTCGCACGGATGTGCCGCGCGCTGGTCTGCCCGTCTATGGCGGGCTCTTTTTCACTACGCTCAGCACGCTCATGTATGAGGTGCTGCTCACGCGCATCTTCAGCGTGACGATGTGGTACCACTTCGCGTTTGTCGCGGTGTCCGTCGCGCTCTTTGGCATGACCGCCGGCGCGCTGATTGTCCACCTCCTCCCTAAGTTCTTCGACCATCGACGCTTGCCAGATCATCTGACTATCGCCGCCCTGCTGTTCAGCGTCACCATCGTGCTCAGCTTTGTCCTGCACCTCCAGATCGAGTTCCAACCAGCCTGGTCGCTTTCCGGCGTCGGTCTCTCAACGCTTACCTATATTGTCATCTCGGTCCCCTTCGTCTTCAGCGGCATCGCCGTCAGCCTCTCGCTCACCCGCTACGTCTCCCAGGTGAGCCGCCTCTACGCGGTCGATCTGGCGGGAGCGGCTCTTGGCGCGACCGGGCTCGTTTGGCTGCTGAACGTAACTGCGGACGCGGCGTCGGCCGTTCTGGCGGTCGCCGGGCTCGCCGCGATCGGATCGCTCTGCTACGCCGCCGCCTCGCCGGAACGCCGGAGCGTGTTGGCGGCCGCCGGATCGCTTGCAACCGTAATACTCGTCGGCCTCGCTATCACCAATACTGTCCAGGCC
>JBKKBW010000125.1:0-4735 GCA_046713635.1 Dehalococcoidia bacterium | reverse complement strand
CCGCTAGCCAGGACTTCTTCCTGGACGACCGCCTTGATGACGAGTTTGTCGCTTAGCGGACTCAGCTTCGTTTTGGTCTTGGTGGCTACTGCCATGATCGCGTCCTCCTGTGCGAAAAAGATTGGTTAGCACTCTCAGGCAGAGAGTGCTAACCAATATTACGTCTTGCTGACTGCGAGCGCAAGGGGATTCGAACCGGAAGCAAGGGCGGTGGCTGACCCTGAAGGGAGTATTCAGGGAGATAGCTCGCAAGAACTCGCGAGGGCGCCAAAATTCAGGTCGAGCATATGTTTTCTGCGAATTATGGTGCAACGCATAAGACTGGGGCGTAGACAGTTTGACTAGAACACGGGAGCCTTCTATACTGTCGCTAGCTTTGGCGTCGAGGAGATCGTGTGCCCAAACGCACCTATCAACCCAAGCGCATTCCTCGCAAGAGGACGCATGGCTTTCGTGCCCGGATGAGCAGTCCTGGTGGCCGGAGGGTACTACAGGCGCGCCGGAAGAAGGGCCGCTACAAGCTCAGCGTCTAGATTCCTGGCGCCCAATGCCGTGGCAGCCGTGGGAATCCACCGAGACCAACGCCTCAAGCAACGAAGCGAGTTTGCCGCCGTGTATCGGAAGGGCAAGCCCTTCCGAAATGAATTCGTTATACTCCGAACGCTCCGGACAGACCGTCCAGTGAGCCGTTTCGGCTTTACGACAAGGCGGACTCTAGGCGGTGCAGTTGTCCGTAACAGGGTGAAGCGGCGGTTGCGCGAAATCGTTCGATTGCTGCCAGTAACTGCAGGTTGGGATATTGTGCTGAACACCCGTTCTAATTCGATTGGTGCAGAGTACCCAGCCTTGGCGGCAGGTGTGGAGTCGCTCATGCGCCGAGCCGGTGTGCTGAAATGAAGCGCTTGTCTCTATGGGTCATCCAAGGCTATCAGAGCATTGTTTCTCCTACAATGCCTGCTGCTTGCCGGTACGAGCCATCGTGTTCCACGTATGGGTACGAAGCCATCGACAGATACGGAGTTCTGCGAGGAGGCTGGCTGCTTCTGCGCCGACTGGCACGCTGCCATCCTTTGCATGCCCCTGGATTCGACCCGGTACCTTGATTATCGTTTCACGTGAAACATCGCACGTAGCAGCGCCATGTTGTTGAATACGCAAGGAACGCCCCGCTGGCTGCTCTTGTCCGTCCTTCTCGTTCTCTTCGCCACCATGACCGGTTGCGCCGGCACGGCCAAGCCGAAGGGCTGGGCCCCGCCGAGATCCGCGGACGGAGTCGTTCTCGCGGCCCATCGCTCGAAGCTGTACGCCTATGATTCGGCGACTTTCGAGCCACGGTGGGTGTTTCCTTCCAGCACCGGCGATGACGACATCAAGCCAACCGCGCTGTATGGTTCGTCAGCCGTCGATGGCGGAACTATCTACATTCCTACGTACAGCAACAAGCTATACGCTGTGGACCTTGGAACTGGCGAGTTGAAGTGGGCCAGTCCCTTCAGCGCGGACGATTCGCTCGTCGGAGGGGCAGTTGCCAGCGAAGGCATGGTGTTTTTCGGCTCGACTGATGGGAACGTCTACGCGCTCGATCGAGAAACAGGCCTTCAAGCTTGGTCCTTCAAAACGGACGACGGCGTGTGGTCAGCGCCTGTACTTGAAGGTACCACGCTCTACGTGACCTCTTTGGATGGCCACCTCTATGCACTGGATGCCGGCACGGGCGATGAGCTGTGGTCATTCAAGACCGACGCCGGGGTGGCAGCTACGCCCGTATTGAGCGAGCAAGACGGACTGATATACGTGGGTGGTTTCGATGGCCGGCTCCGGGCAATCGACATAGCTACCCATAAGGAGCGCTGGGCGAAAGAGGCTAGCAACTGGTTCTGGGCGACACCGCTCTTGGCAAATGGGGTGGTCTATGCCGCCAGCATGGATCACAGTGTTTACGCGATCAACGCCGACTCCGGGGAAGATCAATGGGCCAATCCCTTCGACGCCGACGCTGAAATTCGAGCGGCCCCAGTGATAGCCGGAGAGATCCTTATCGTGATCGACCGCGATGGCAACCTTCACGCGCTGGACCCGCTGGATGGCAGCAAGACCTCGGAGACGCTGGACCTGGGCGGAGACGTGAACGCGGATCCCTTAGTGTTGGACAACGGCCAGGTCCTCATAGTCACGTCGGATGGTGACATGATCCGGATAGATCCTGAGACGCTCGAAATCGTCTCGCGGGTGGAGCTAGGGAGCTAAGCGTGGACTTGTTCGAGCTGTTCATGTGGCTGTGGCAGCATCTGCTGGTCATCCCGATGACGAACTTCCTTGTACTCATCGCCCGGCTATCGTTCGGGTACTTCGGCATCGCGATTATTATCTTCACATTGCTGACGCGTGCGGTCACATGGCCGCTAACTCGGAAGCAACTACAGGCGACGAAGGCGATGCAGTCAGCCCAGCCACGCATTCAGGAGATCCAGAAAACCCACAAAGACCCGAAGCGCCGGTCCGAGGAGACGATGAAGGTCTATCGCGAGCTTGGGATCAATCCGCTGGGCTGCATCTGGCCCATGTTGATCCAGATGCCGATCTGGTTCGCGCTGTACCAGAGCATCACGTTCACGTTGGGTTCGACACCAGAGAGCCTGGTCAACCTCTCGCAGCGGCTCTATCCGTGGGGTTTCCTCCGCACGGCAGTTCCGCTAGAGAATCACTTCCTCTGGTTGGACCTGGCAAAGCCAGACACAACGTTCGTCATGGCGATTCTGGTGGGTGGTTCGGCGTGGCTGCAGCAGAAGATGGCTACTCCACCACCCAGCCCGAGCATGGATCCGCAGCAGGCGCAGATGAATCAAACAATGCTGATCATGATGCCGCTAATGTTCGCATTCTTCACGCTTCAGTTTCCCAGCGGCCTGGCGCTATACTGGGTCGCAACCAACGTCGTCAGCATCCTGCTGCAATATTTCTACATGGGGCGCAAGGTGAACTGGCGGCAAGTGTTCTCGTTTTCCCCGGCGAAAGTGCCCGTGCCCGCGGTTCAGAAGCCGCAGGAGCGCGGGCAGGCGTCCGTTAAGGAAGAAGCATCGACGAGCGAACAGGACGAGGTCGTGGCAGAGGTGGCGGACACGACACGGAAAAGGAGACGGCGTCGTGGTGGAAGGCGAAGACGCTAGCGACGGCACAGTCGAAGCGACAGGCAAGACCGTTGATGATGCGGTCGATAACGCGCTCTCAGAGCTGGGGCTGGAGCGGCATGAGGTTTCCGTCGAAGTTCTGGCACAGGGCCGACAAGGTCTATTTGGCATCGGCGGCGAGCTAGCTCGAGTCAGGGTTTCCCTAGCATCGGCTGAGTTGCCGGAGGGCGACGACCTAGCTTGGGCGAAGGACACGCTTGAGCGCTTGCTGGAGTTCATGCATGTTGAAGCAGAAGTGATAGTTCGATCGCCTGAAACGGCTGGTGATGGCGTGGGCCGAACAAGGGCGGTGCTCGACATCGTCGGGGACGATCTCGGCGTGCTTATTGGGCGCCGGGGTACGACCATGACCTCCCTACAGTACGTCGTCAACCTTATGGTAAGTCGAAAATTTCCCAGCTCCGGACCCTATCATGTTGACGTGGAGGGTTATCGGCGCCGCCGAGAGGAGTCCCTAATAGATCTGGCCTTTCGGATGGCAGAACGTGTACGCACGACTGGGCGCTCAATCACCCTTGAACCAATGCCTGCAAATGAGCGGCGCATCATCCATCTCGCGCTCGCCAAAGACCCGACGGTCGGCACGTCCAGTGTGGGTGTCGGCGAAGGCAGAAAAGTCGCGATTAGCGTGCGCCGGTAGCGTATCGTGGCGGCGCCGGACTTCGTCGTCGTGGGACACGTTGTTCGAGACTTGGTGCCGGAGGGCTGGCGCTTGGGCGGAACAGCAACCTTCGCAGCAGTGCAGGCGGAGCGGCTCGGCCTGAGCGTTGGAGTTGTGACGTGCGCAGGATCGGAGGTCGATCTCGAAACCCAGCTTCCTCGCGTCACAGTTGCGGGGGCGCCATCTTCGTACACGACGAGCTTTCAGAACGTGTATGAACGAGCAGGGCGCAGCCAAAGTGTGCTGGAGAGTGCTCCTTCCATCGAGCCACGAGACGTGCCGGTAGAATGGCGGTCAGCCCCCATCACTCTGCTTGGCCCGGTGTGCGGAGAGCTCCCGGCCACATTGTCTGATGTGTTCTCCAGGTCCCTGCTTGGCGTCTCGGCCCAGGGTTGGCTGCGTGCGATCGACGAGGACGGACGCGTTCGCAGTCGAGCGTGGAGCGGCGAGCCGTTCTGGCGCGGGTGTAACGTTCTCTTCGTTTCGGACGAGGACGTTGGCGATCAGACGGATCAGGTTGAACGGTGGACCAGTGATGTACCGATCGTTGCGATGACGAGTAACAGGAAAGGCGCGCGAGTGCACGACGGCGGTCGATGGAGATCGATCGGCGCCTTTCCGGCAAATGAGGTCGATCCAACGGGTGCCGGCGATGTCTTCGCAACGGCGTTTCTGGTGGCGTTGGAAGAGACAAACGACGTAGCGGGAGCCGCGCGTTTCGCATCGGCCGCGGCGGCGTGCGCAATAGAGGCGGCGGGCATCGATGCGATCGCGACGAGAGGCGGGATTGAAGAGCGGATGCGCGCACATTCGAATGTGATCTTGCAATGACGCGGACCAGCCCGATTTCGAATCAGAAGGGCGGCGTCGGCAAGACGACGACGGC
>JBKKBW010000124.1:0-3394 GCA_046713635.1 Dehalococcoidia bacterium | reverse complement strand
GAGCTGGGTATACACACCGAGCTGCTGCCGGGCGGCGTCGTGCCGCTGGTGCAGTCAGGAGTGGTCACCGGCGAGCACAAGACGACGCATCCCGGCAAAGTGCTGGCGACGGGGATCGCGATCACGTCGCAGGATGAACTCGACTTCATCGACGGTAACCCGACGTTTGAGTTGTACGACTTCACCTACACGGACGACATTACACTGCTGGTAAACGAGAAGCGGCTCGTTGCGGTGAACAACGCGATGCAGGTCGACCTGACGGGTCAGGTCAACGGCGAGGCGATCGGACCGTGGCCGTTCACCGGCCCCGGCGGGCAGACGGCGTTCGCCATCGCGGCGGCGCACTCCGATGAGGGACGGAGCATCATCGTACTGCCGTCGTCGTACGACAAGGATGGCGTGCGCCACTCGCGCATCAGAGCCACGCTGGACGAAGCGGCGCCCGTGACGACGCCGCGCAGCGCGGTCGACTACATCGTGACGGAGTGGGGCATCGCGACGATGCGCGGCAAGACGATCCGCCAGCGCGTCGGCGAGCTACTGTCGATCACGCATCCGGACTGCAAGTCGGACGTGAAGAAGGACGCCGAGCGCACCTACGGCTGGACTTTCTAGCCCGTCGGGCTCGGTTGCCTGTTCAGCCGCTTCAAGAGTCCCGGTCGCAGCAAGCCGCCGGACGCTGCGCGGCTGATAAAACCGAACGCTCCGGCAAGCGTCCACGCGGCAAGGATACAGAAGACCGGCATGAGCGGCATATGATAGCGCGGCTGGCCAAAGAGGGCGATGTGCCCCAAGGTCCAGATCACCGCGACGAGAACGGGGAGCAGCAGCGCACGCCGGTTAGGCCCCGTACGGACCAGTGCGAGCACGCCCAGCGCTAACACGAAGAAGTAGAAGCTGTCTGCTGTTATACGAAGCGCTGACTCCAGCGCCGCGGGAATGAAGGGACGCTCGCCGAAGTTCTCATTCAGATCGAGCGCGATCGTGTCATGCTTGTACAGTTCGCGTACCTTGCGGGCGCTTAGGGAGAGCTCCTCCCTGGGGTGCGTGAGTGCGAAACGCAGTCCTTCGCGTAATCCAGCGTTGCTGATATCAACTTCGGCACCGGGCCGAGTGAGGGGGCCGTATCGGTTCATGATATCGATGGGTGGCTCATTGCCGCCGCTCGCTCCCTCGTGGTGGCCCTGCCAGAAGTTGAGGCCAGCGCTGGTGGAGATGAGGACGGGCGAGTCAAGCGTGATGATGTTGCGGACCGTCCAGGGGAGGATAACGAGCGCAGCCGCGCCAAACGCCAGTGCGCCGCCGCGCAGCATGGGACGCCACTCGCGAAGCGAGAATGCCCAGTAGAGCGGCGCGATGATGAGGAGCCAGAGGCCGACGCCGCGAACAAGCGCCGCTGCCCCCGCCACCAGACCGAAGGCTGCAACCCAGCGCCAGTCCAACGTTTTCCCGCGACGTGCGGTCAAGGACAAGAGAAGCAGCGCAAGCACAAAGACGAACGTGAACAACGTCTCCGAGTAGATGACAGAGGTGAACAGCACTTGCCCCGGGAACAGAGCGAGGAGCACGGCAGCGATCCTGGCGGTGACGCCATTGAACAGCTCTCTCGCGAGCAGGTAGAGCGCCGCGACGGTAGCTGCGCCAAGGACCACGTTCGCGACCTCAGCTACCTGGTGATGACTGCCGAAGAGCCAGTAAAGCGGGGTGAGGAGAAAGATGTAGCCGGGAGCCCACTCGGCGGTTGGCAAGAAAGAGTAGGGGTTGGTGTAGCCGCCGCCTTCCGCCATGTGGGCCGCTACGACGTGATAGAAGACCGAATCATCGAAGCGGCCATCGATGGGATCCGCGGTGGCGTAGAGCACCCAGATCAGGCGCAAAGCGAACGCAAGGAGCACGATGGCAAGGAGCCAGACGTAGTCTGATCGATCGAGGGAGCGCATCGGGTAGAGACTATCTCCCGTTCCTGCCGCTTCTCCGCCTCACGCGCTGTGCCTGTGCGGGGACCGAGTGTTGATGACCACGGGATTACTCTAGCGCGCGGGCTGGCTCCCGGATAGACGGTGTCGAGCGGCCGCGGTGTACCTCTCCGCTCGCTGATGGTATGCATCCACTTGGCGACCAACAACTTGCGTGTTCACCGGTTATTGGCTACAACTAGCGTCGCGTCTGCCTCAGGGCGGCCCGTAGGTTCGCCTCCGTCGGAGGCCGGCGCTATCAGCTACGCAATTCACAATCACGGGAGGGACTCTCATGGGTGATCGATTGAAGGGCCGCGTCGCCATCGTTACGGGCGCAGGCCGGGGTATCGGACGGGGCGAAGCGCTCGCGCTGGCGGCCGAGGGCGCGTCGGTGGTGATCAACGACTTCGGCGGCGGTTCGCACGGTGAGGGTGGCGAGAAAGGCCCTGCCGACCAGACCGTCGACGACATCAAGGCGCTCGGCGTTGGTGCCGTTGCGAACTACGGCAGCGTCGCCGACTACGCCGTCGGCGAGGAGATGGTCCAGCAGGCGATCGACAGCTTCGGCCGGCTGGATATCGTCGTGAACAACGCCGGTATCCTGCGCGACCGCATGATCTTCAACATGACGGAGGACGACTGGGACGCGGTGCTGGCTGTGCACCTCAAGGGCACGTTCAACGTTACGCGCGCGGCCAGCGTCATCTTCCGGCAGCAGCGCTGCGGCGTGATCGTCAACACGTCGTCCGAGTCAGGCCTGGGGAACATGGGTCAGGCGAACTACAGCGCGGCCAAGGAAGGCATCATCGGCTTCACGCGAACGATCGCGCGCGACCTCGGGCGCTACGGGGTGCGCTGTAACGCAATCCGGCCGCGCGCAGCGACTCGTCTGGTAATCAGCGATGAGATGCGAGAAGCTGCCAACCGGGGTGGAGGTGCTGCGGGGATGAACATGGACGTTCTGAAGGCGTTCGAGAAGAACAATCCGCCGGAGGCGATCGCGCCGCTGGTGGTCTGGTTGTGCACGGACGAGGCGGCGAACGTGAATGGCCGCAACTTCCTCGTCGCAGGCAATCAGATCGGCCTCTACAGCGAGCCAGCGCTCATTGCGGACGTGAAGCTCGATCACATCGTCACGCTCGATGAGCTATCGACGCTGATGCCGGAGAACGTGACGAAGGACCTGACGAACGCCTTTGCGCCGAAGGAAGAAGCGAAGGCGACGAGCTAAGCGGAAGAAGCACTTACGACAAACTCGCCCTGGAGGGCGCAGCCTTCCAGGGCGATGCTTTGACCTCGAGCGGCCTTGACGAAAAGCCGCCGTTCGTGCAAGATGCTTGCGCAGCCAAGCGAACGCTAAGTTAAGGAGCCGGAGAGCCATGGCCGACGAAACCGCTGCGCCCGCCATCGATATTCCGCCGGACATCGCCGAG
>JBKKBW010000123.1:0-5922 GCA_046713635.1 Dehalococcoidia bacterium | reverse complement strand
TAGCCTGGCTGAGCTACACCCCGACGAGAAGTGCCTGAAGGGCTGAGTCATGGTAGCAAACGCCTGAAAGAGCTGTCGAGAACGTTGCTACGGCGACAGCCGGTGGCTACACTTCGCGAGGTTCGCCTATGCACATCCTGATGCTCTGCGCGCTGGAGGTCTGGGCGCTGCCATCGGGCGGAGGCGCGCCGACGCTCTCCCGCACGCTGCGCGCCTACAGCGAACGGGGCCATCGAGTAACTTTCGTCACATCGACCATCGGCGCGAACGCGCACTTACCTGGTGGAGCGCTGCGAGGTGCCCGCCCCGGACAGCCGGTCGACCTCCCTGGCCTCACGTTCGAACGGTTCCACGTGCCGTCTCTGCAAGAGTCGCGCATCCCCCTACCGGCCATCGTCGCAAAAGCCGATCAGAAGCTACGCTTCGCGTCGCTCTTCCCGCGCCTCGCGGCAGAGCGGGCTGAGCAGGTTCTTCAGCGAGAGTCAGTAGACGTCTTGTACGCGTACGAGGTGCACGGCGCGCTAGCGGCACAACGAATCCAGACGCGGCGTGCGTTGCCCACCGTCGCACGCTTTCAAGGAACAGTGATATATCCGGCGTTGGGCAGTTCCTTGGCGCGTACGCGTCGCTACGAGGAGATCCGAGCCCTACGGACGCCAGCCGATCTGTACATCATGACCGATGATGGTACGCGGGGCGACGACGTACTGGCCGACGTCAATCCCGCGGCGATGTCGCGATTGCGCTTCTGGCGCAACGGACTGGACCTTGAACGCCTACAGCCGGTCGATGCCGTGCACAAGGCTGCGCTCCGAGAAGCGCTAGGTCTGCCAGCCAACGCGCTCATCATGCTGACTGCGTCACGGCTGGCGACATGGAAACGCGTGGATCGTGCCGTTGCCGCACTGCCAGGCGTGCTCGCGTCGGTCCCGAACGCGCATCTCGTTGTCGTCGGGGACGGAGAAGAGCGAGCGAACCTGGATAAACAATGCGCACGTCTGGGCGTTTCGCGACGCGTCTCGTTCGCCGGCGCTGTGCCGCAAGAACGCGTGTCAGAGTACATGCAGGCGGCGGATGTCCTACTCGCGCTTGCCGACCTATCGAACGTGGGCAACCCGTTGCTCGAGGCGATGTCTTGCGGACTCGCGATAGTCGCTGTTGACGCCGGCGATACCAGGGACCTAATCAGGGAACGTGAAACTGGGCTACTCATACCGTCAGGTGAGGTAGAGCACGCCGCACCAGCGATTGTCGACCTTGCGAGCAACGGTGATCTCCGCGATCGGGTCGCCGTTGGCGCGCGACGCTACGCGAAGGAGAACTTCTGGACGTGGGATGCTCGACTAGCCGCTGAGATCGACGAAGTAGAACGCCTTGCGGGCCAGCGCACCGCAGGACGAGTGCGCGATGTCGCACGCTAATCAATCCGAGGCGCATGAACTACGGCTCGGCTTCCTCGGACATGTCAACGCCGTCTTTCTCTCGTATGTCGCAAGCGCCGCGCTCGCGTTTGGGGTCTCGGTGCTGCTCGCCCGAGCGCTCGGCCCGCATGACCGAGGCATCTACAGCATTTTTATGCTCAGCGCGTCGATCACCCAAGCGCTATTGGGCCTCGGTCTGAGCGTTTCGGCGATCTACTACCTCAGCAAGGATCAGCACTCGTTAGTGCGAGTCGTCGCTAACGGCGTCCAGATGACCGCGCTGTCTGGCATCGTGACGGTTCTCCTCGTGCTCGCTGCCTGGCCGCTCGTTGGCGACCGCCTCATAGACGAAGGCACACCTTACTGGGCGTTCGCCTTCGTTGTACCACTGTTCGCGAGCTACAACATGCTGATCGCGATCTTCCAGGGCACCAGCCGCTTCCTTGCAATGAACGCGCTGATCATCGCGCACCCCTTTGTCCAAGTGCTGCTCCTCGGCGCGGGAAGCTTGATTGGCGACATCGATACGACCGCCGCCGTCCTGTTCTGGGCTAGCGCGGCGTTCGCCTCATCGGCGCTTGGCCTCCTGCTGCTTGGCAACTCCGCGTTTGCGCCAAGAGAGCTGCTGCGTCTTGACCTTGCTTCGCTTCAAGAACAAGCGCTCTTTGGCCTACGGGGCCAGGCCGGGAACCTGATGCAACTGCTGAACTACCGGCTCGACCAATATTTGGTACTCGCGCTCGTCAACGCTGCCGGCGTTGGCATCTACGCGGTCGGTGTGCAGCTCAGCCAGAGCATTTGGTTTTTGGCGAACGCTGTCGCGACGGTGCTGATTCCGCGCCTCGCCGCTGCCGACAGCGAAGACGCCGCCCGGATTACCCCCATGCTCTGCCGCAACACGCTCCTGGTCAGCGCTCTCGCCGCCACGGCGATTGGCGCAGTTTCTCCCTTGTTCGTACCGGTCGTCTTTGGCGATGACTTCTCGGATTCGGTCCGGCCACTCCTCTGGTTGCTCCCGGGCACGGTAGCGCTCTCCGGCTCGAAGATTCTGGCAGGCTACATCTTTAGTCAGGGCCGCCCAGGATTGAACAGCTTGATCACAATCGGATCCTTGGTTGTAACGATTGTTGCGGACCTCGCGCTCATTCCGCCATTCGGCGTATCGGGGGCCGCTGTAGCGTCCAGCCTAGCGTACGGTACGCACTTCGGTCTCGCCTTGCTCGCCTATCGACGGCTGTCTGGCGGCTCGATACTTGACGCACTCCTCATACGAGGCGAAGACGTGCGCCGCTACGTCGATCTCGCTCGCCAGAGGCTACCAGCAGCATGACGGCGCAACGAGTCGCGCCGGAGCATCGACTACGCATCTGTGTTGTCGGCGATTTCGACGGGCCACATACACGTAACTGGCTTAGCTATTTCGTCGAGCGGGGCCACGATGTGCACGGCGTATCGTACTACAGCACAGCCCGGCCGCCGCAGGGCGTGCGAATGCACGCTCTGCGCCCCGCCAAAGGCGGGTACATCCTTCCCCAGAAGGATGTGCGGCCGGGCGCGACCGCCCGCTTGGGGAGACGCCTGCCTGTGAACGCTCAGCGCCTCGTGAACTTGTTGCGCTATCGACGCGCGGGGCTGGCAGCGACCGTCCGTGACATGCAACCGGACGTGCTTCACGCGCACTACTTGGTAGAGCACGGCTTCTACGCGACGAGCGCCAACTTCCACCCCTACGTTGTATCAGCGTGGGGCTCTGACGTGCTCGTCGAGGTCGCACAGTCGCCCGTGAGCCGGGCACTGGCGCGCTTCGCGCTCGCGCGCGCGGACCTGGCGACCGCGAACAACCGGCACATGGCGCGCGAGATGGTGCTCAAACTCGGGGTCGAACGCGCTTTTCTCCAGCACATCGTGCTCGGTGTTTCGCGCGCGTTCCTCGAACATGCTGGCCCTTCTGTGAACGTGCGTCCTGCTAGCAGCGAAGCGCCGACGGTGCTCAGCACACGCTCACTCGACAAGCGTCTCTACAACATCGACTCGATCCTGCGCGCGATGGTCAGCGTGCGAAGGAGCGTCCCGACGGCGCAGCTTGTCATCGCGGGAGATGGCCAGTTGCGTTCGCAGTTCGAACGGCTTGCGAACGATTTACAGCTAGACGACGCCGCGCAGTTTGTTGGGACGTTGACCGAAGTCGAACTGCGCAACACGATGACCAACGCGCACGTCTTCGTCTCAACACCTTCATCCGATGGCACATCCGTTGCTGTCCTTCAGGCAATGGGCGCCGGTTGCTTCCCAATCGTTTCGGACCTTCCGAGCCAGCAGGAGCTCGTCAAGAACGGCGAGCAGGGCCTCCGGGTGCGCCCACGGGACGAGGTCGGCCTCGCCTCTGCGATCCTAAGCGCGCTTGAGGATCCGGCGCGCCGTCGCGCCGCGGCTGAACGCAACCACGCCTTCGTCGAGGACTACGGCGTGCTCGAGACCAACATGGCCCGCATGGAGGCGTGGTACTACCGCCTGGCAGGACGCATGGAAGACTACGAAGCGTAGAATCCTGCCTCATAGCGCCGATAGACTAACGACATGCGCCTGGTCTATTTGGCGGACGCTCCGTACATCCACACTCGACGGTGGGTGGAACACTCCGTATCGGCTGGCTGGGACACGCATGTCATCACGTTCCGACCCGCCGAGATCGAGGGCGCACAGGTCCACTACCTTGGCGGACTTGAGAAAACGGGTCGGCTGCGCTACGTGGCCAATGCTCCCCGCGTCCGCCGGCTGGTCTCAGAACTGCAACCGGACATTCTGCACGGCCTGCATCTCACCAGCTACGGCTTTCTTGCCTCCCTTTGCGAGAGCCGTCCGCGGCTCGTCTCGGTGTGGGGCACCGACATTCTAGAGGCACCAAGCTGGTCGCCGTTCCACAACGCAATTACGCGCTACGCGCTAGCCAAGGCTGACCACATTACGGCCACGGGATTTCGCTTGGCGAACGCGACGCTGCGCTACGCGCCGCGCTCGAAGCCCGTAACTGTCACACCGTATGGTGTGGATACCACGCGCTTCCATGCAGCGCGGACAGCCGAGCGAGAGGGAGGAGTCGTCGTTGGCGCTGTTGGCCGCCTATCAATGGAAAAGGGCTTAGACAACCTGCTCCGCGCCGTTGCCAGGCTAATCGATCGCAGTCCGAGCATGCGAGTCATCTTGGCAGGCGACGGGCCTGAGAGGGGGCGACTAACAGCACTGGCTAGCGAACTGGGCATCGATTCTCATGTCGAATTTCGAGGCCAGCTCACGCACAGTCAAGTACCTGCCGTGTTGAATGAGCTCGACATCTTCGTGATGCCGTCCCGTGCCGAGGGCTTTGGGGTCGCCGCGCTGGAAGCGTCGGCTACAGAACTGCCGATCGTCGCCACGCGAGTACACGGCATACCGGACGTTGTGTCCCACGGCGCCACCGGCCTCCTCGTGCCTCCGCGCGACGTGGCAGCACTGGCGGATGCTATCGAGCGCTTGGCCTCGGATAGCGAGCTGCGCACGACGATGGGCCGCGCCGGACGTGCCTTCGTAGAAGAGCGCTACCGTTGGGAGGACAACCGCGCACAGATGGAGCGTCTCTATCAGCACGCCCTCGCGTCGTTTACCGAGCCGGAGGCCTATGGTACGGTGGCTAAGAGCTAGCTTCGCTGGTGTTGGTCAACATGCCTGAAGACTCCTTGCCCTTGGTCTCCGTCGTCGTCCCAATGCGGAATGAGCGACGCTACATCGAGCGCTGCCTACAATCGATTTCGGCGCAGGACTACCCGCGAGACCACTTTGAGGTTATCGTCGTCGACGGCGGCTCAACAGACGGCTCCCGCGAGCTCGTCGAGTCGATGCTGGAGGAGCTTCCGGGCCTTCGGCTCGTCGATAATCGCGGTAAGCACACGTCCCGCGGGCTCAACATCGGGCTAGCGTATGCGCGCGGTGAGGTGATCGCCAGAGTCGATGCACATGCGTCCGTTGCTACGAACTTCCTGACCGAGAGCGTCGCGGCGCTCCGCCGCACCGACGCGGACGCTGTCGGCGGCCCGATCGAAACGCTGGGCGACGGCCCTTCTGGCGAAGCGATCGCGCTCGCGGTATCCTCGCCTTTCGGCGTCGGCAACGCGGTGTTTCGGTACAGTCAGCGCGAGCAGTGGACAGACACGGTGGCATTTCCGGCCTACCGCCGGGACGTCTTTGATCGTATCGGGCCGTTTGCGGAGATCGATGGCGGAGAGGACGATGACTTTCACCTCCGACTGGTCGATGCCGGCGGACGATTGCTCCTTACGCCCAAAATCCGTTCCACCTACTACGCCCGGCGCACCCTGCCCGAACTTATCCGCCAGTACTTCGGTTACGGCCAGGCCAAGTCAGTGGTACTCACCCGTCACCCAAGGCGAACCCGCCTGCGCCAGCTGGTCCCGTCAACGTTTGTGCTCTCCTTGATAGCTTCATCGATCCTCGCGCTATTCGGCGG
>JBKKBW010000122.1:0-1975 GCA_046713635.1 Dehalococcoidia bacterium | reverse complement strand
TGATCGTCCCAAGCTGCGACGGATGTACGACACAGACGTAAGGATACGTGCCGGCCGTATTGAACGTGAATTCGAACTCCGCATCCTCCGTTCGGATGCCGGAGTCGAACAGGGGTGAGCTAGTTGGGTTGTCGCAGGAGGCGCCGCAGTGCGTCACGCTGTGCGGGGCCGTCCCCACCCAATTCCACTCGACCGTGTCGCCAACGTTGATCTTCGTCTCACAGGGCATGCTGTTGGAGTACATGGGATCGCAGAACCAGAAGCCGACGGGCTGCTGCTGCGTTTCACCGACGGCGACCTTCACCCTCTGCGCGCCGCTTGTCTGGAAGCACTTCATCGCGTCCAGATCGTCGCTCGCGCGCAAGCCGAGCTCTGCAGCGTGATAGTAGAACGAAGGGCCCGGCGCCAGTACGTCGCCAGGACTCGCATGCATCGCCGTCAGCGTTGGCGAGCCAGCCTTCAGGGAGAACCAGATCTTGTCGAGGGCGGGTTCGTAGCGCGCTGTCGAGCCGCGGTCGACTAAACAGAGGCCGTCGATATCGTCGTTCGCCTGAAGGCCGAGGTCTTCGGCAGTAGCGTAGAGCCCAGGCGAGCCGATACCGAGCGTCCAGAGTACGTCAGCGGGACTAAACCCGACAGGATTCAGCGAAGGCGACCCGGGCGCGAGCGAGAAGAAGACCTGCCTGTCGAGCTGTCCATCGCGGTCTTCGTCTATGTAGCCGGAAGGATGTCCATCAAGGGCGTCCAGGTTGTCCGAAGTTGGACGTTCGATCAAACCGAGGCCAAAACCACCGGGGCAGCCGCTGCCCTCGCCGTCGCCCTCAAGCACCAACTCATTTGTCCCGTTGCGGCTGCTAGTGAACTCGTCGGCCTGAGGCTCCGGGGGTGTGCAGGCCGCCTGCGCGGCAAGCGCGCTGCCTGCTAGACCCTGACCTCCGGGCCCTACCGAGAACGCGATCGGGTTTTCATCCGGTATGACGTCATCGCCGAACGACAACGCGTCTATATCGTCCTGGGTTCCGGTCGTACCGCAGCCGACCAGACCAAGCGCCGGGCAGGTAATCGCGACGGTGATGTCGGAGCTGGCACCTGCGCCGGAACCGCCCACCGGGCCGACGTACAACTGCACGGTCCCGGCATCTGCGTCGAATCCGCCAACCTGGATGTAGTAGATCGTGCCGGCATTAAAGAGCGTATCAATGCGAGAGGTCAGTACTTGAGTAGCCGAATTATCCTCCCTATCATCGTTACACTCAACGGGGGTCAGCGCGTTCAGCGCGCTTCCGGTATAGATCGCCACGACCGTATCCAGGTTCAGCTCGCTGTTGAAGGTGTCCACACTGAGCACACCTGTTGATGAGGGCGTGAACTTGTACCAGGCGGTTGCACCCTTCGCAAACGGCTCGATTGTGATGCAGCCGGCTGGATTCAGGGGCTCGCCTGGTTGCGTCGTGAAATTGCCAGTGCTCTGAACGGATCGGAACGGCTGGCCGGGAATCTGGTGTGCGTTAGCAAAGTTATCGTTACCAGTGACGAGCGTCGGTGGCGCCGCACCAAGGTGCAGGAGCGCTGCTGGGTGGAAGCCTGAAGGACCGCCGGGAGCGACCGAGAACGTCGGGTCCTCCGGGCCGAACGGCGTCGGCGTCGAGGTCGGAGTACGCGTCCGCGTTGGCGTTCGCGTCGGCGTCGATGCAGGAGTAGTGGGTGTTGGCGTCGACGGGCAGGTGCCATCGCAAGGCGTTGACGTTGGCGTAGGAGTCGGCGGCGGACCAAGCGTCACCGAGATGTTGGTCACGCATATCTGCGCGGGCAGCCACGGGTCGGGACTGCGCGGGTCTAGTTCGGTCCGGAGAAGCTTGATACACGGGTCGGGCGTAAGGCCAAACTTGACATCGAGTGGCGGCCAGCTATCCAGCGAGGTCTCTTCACCGCCATCCAGCGGCACCAGGCGCATGACCGTCTCGTTGTACACGAT
>JBKKBW010000121.1:0-2205 GCA_046713635.1 Dehalococcoidia bacterium | reverse complement strand
GCCGTCCGCTGGCACCACACAGCGACGGTTGGCGAAGAGGGCCTTGAAGGCGGAGCGACTCTCCAACGTCTCGGCGCGGGCGTTGATCTGAGAAGCGGCGCCCTTGGCGTCTTTCGCCCAAGAGTTGATAAGTCCCCACTTGGCCGGAAGCAGCTCGCGGTCCTCGTACTTCACGCGCACGATCCAGTGCGGGTCGGTAGGCGCGATATTGTAGCGGGGCCGGTAGTCAACGAATCTGTCCGCCTCGACACCTAGAGCCAGAGCGAGTTGCTCCGAGCGTTCCTCGGTGAGCGTGAAGCGGCCGCACATGGGGACAAGGGTAGCAGGGGATGCTTGACAGGCAGAACAGACGTTCTATATCTTGGGACACCGAGTATGGCTGAGTACGTCGAGCTGCACTGTCATTCCTGCTTCTCGTTCCGGGAGGGGGCCTCGACGCCGCTGGAACTCATCCTGCAAGCACAGAAGCTCGGCTACACCGCGCTCGCACTCACCGACCACGACGGGCTGGCTGGAGCGATGGAGTTTGCCCGGACAGCCAAGGAAGAGAAGCTCAAACCGATTATCGGCGCTGAACTGACGCTGACGGGCGGCGCTCACCTCACACTGCTGGCGGAAACGCCGCGCGGCTACGCCAACCTGAGCCGCCTGCTCTCGATGGCGCTGCTCTCCAGTCCACGCGACGCACCTGCGCTCGATCGCGAGGCGCTGCAAGGGCACACCGAAGGCCTGATCGCGCTCTCCGGCTGTCGCCAAGGCGAGCTATCGCGCGCGGTACATGCGTACGACACACGGGCCGCGCGGCGCGCGGCGGAATCGTACATCGGGCTATTTGGACGCGACAACTTCTTCATCGAGCTGCAGGAGAACCTCGTCTATGGCGACCGCCGCCGCAATCTTGGCCTGGTCGAACTGGCGCGTGAGAAGGACCTGAGCGTCGTTGCGACCAACAACGTGCACTACCACGTGCGCGAGCGGCACCGGCTGCAAGACGTGCTGGTCGCAGTACGCCACCGAACGACGCTCGATGCCTCGGAGCGCGATCGCCGCCCGAACGCAGAGTTCTACCTTAAGTCGCCGGCCGAAATGGCTGCGCTCTTCGCTGATCTCCCGGAAGCGCTGCGCAACACCGTGGCCATCGCTGAGCGCGCGTCGTTCGACCTCACACGCGACCTCACCTACGTCTTCCCGGATTACCAGGCTGCTGACGGCAGAACGGCAGACGCTTACCTGGAGGAGGTCTGCTTCACCGCAGCGCGAGACCTGTACCACCCGTTCTCTTCAGAGATCGAGGACCGGCTGCGGCACGAGCTGGACCTGATCCGGCAGTCGGGGCAAGCTGGGTTCTTCTTACGCAACTGGGAACTCATGCAGTACGCCCACGACAACGAGTTGCCCGCCCGCGGGCGCGGCTCCTCAGTCGGGTCGCTCGTCTGCTACCTGCTCGGCCTCTCCGGCATCGACCCGATCAAATACAACTTGTTCGTCGGGCGCTTCCTCAACGAAGCTCGTCAGAAAGAGGACGTTCCGGACATCGACATCGACTTCGCGCGGGAGGCGCGTGAGAAGATGTTCGAACACGTCTTCGCGACGTACGGCACCGAACATGCCGCGATGGTCGCGAACGTGATTCAGTACCGCTACCCGATGGCGATCCGCGACGTGGGCAAGGCGCTCGGGCTGGCGGAACCGGACATCGACAAGCTCGCTAAGCGCATACGTGGGCGCTTCGCCGGCACGCTTGTCGAAGAGATGCGCGCACTACCGGAGTTCCGCACTCGAATGAACGCGCCGATCTGGCAGACGTTCATCGAACTTGTGGAAGAGCTGGTCGGGAAGCCCCGCCACCTTGGTCAGCATTCAGGCGGCGTGATCATCTCCAGCACGCCTATCGTCGAGCAGGTGCCCGTGCAGCGGGCCGGGATGGATGGGCGGTTCATCTGTCAGTGGGACAAAGACTCGGTAGCGGACGCGGGCTTCGTCAAGATGGACTTCCTGGGTTACCCAAGCCTCGGGCAGCTCTACCGCTCGCTCAAGCTGATTGAAGAGCGCCACGGCAAACACATGGACCCGGTGCGTATCCCGCTCGACGACCCGCAGGTCTATGAGATGATCCAGCGCGGCGACATTCTCGGCATCGTGCAGATCCAATCGCGTGCGCAGCTCCAAGCAATCTTGCGCCTCAAGATCAGCTGCATCGAAGAC
>JBKKBW010000120.1:0-4652 GCA_046713635.1 Dehalococcoidia bacterium | reverse complement strand
GTCTGGCGTAGTGCTGTCCATGATGATCGCTTCTTCGATCATGCCGTCCTGCAAGCAGACTGCCAACATCTCATCTAGGGCGCGGCGGCGAGTGCGCACGCGCGCAAGGGGGAATGTCTGGCCGTCGCGGATCGTCAGGATGGGCTTCAGCTTGAGCAGGCCCCCAACGAACGCTGTCGCGCGCCCGATGCGGCCACCGCGGCGCAGGTACTCCAGCGTATCGACCGTGACGGCCAGGCGCTGGCGGCGCAGCACTGAACGAGCTGCCAGCGCGCACGCTTCAAGGCCGGCGCCGTCACGGGCGGCGCGGGCGGCAGCGATCACGGCGAAGCCCATCGCCATTGAGACGGTGCCTGAGTCAATGACTTCGACCGCACAGCGGCCGACTAGCTCGCGAGCCGCGAGCTGCGCTGTATTCACGGTACCGGAGAAGCCGGCCGACAGGTGGATCGATACGATGTGGCCGGTATCGCCCGCCAGGGTCTCGTAGACCTGCTGAAACTCGCCAGTCGATGGCTGCGATGTGTGGGGTAGCTCCTTCGCGCTCGCAAGCATGCGGAAGAACTGTTCGCTCGTGATATCGACGCCGTCGCTAAACGCCTTCTCACCGAAGATGACTTGGAGTGGCACGACTGTTATGCCCAGCTCTGCAACGATCTCCGGTGGCAGATCGGCGGTGCTGTCAGTGACGACTTTGACCGGACGACCTACCGCCTGTTCTGGCCCCTTCGGCTTCGACGGCCGGATACGCTCCCGCAAACGCTGGAAGATGCTCATTCCAGTGACAGGATGTACGGATAGTGCGGTTGGCCTCCGCGTACTAGCTCCACCTCAATGGATGGGTACTGCTGCCGTAGCGAATCGGCAAGCGCGTCGGCGTCTCCCTGGCGCACGTCCTCGCCGCGGTACATCGTTAGGAGACTCGCTTCGTCCGACATCATCGCGTCGATGCAGCCGCGCACCGCCGCGGGCAGATCATCCTCGACGACGCGCAGGGTGCCGTCAACGACACCGATCGCCTGGCCTACACTGACCGCACGCCCGTCGATCGTTGTCGCGCGAACTGCCCGCGTTATTTCTGCAGAGCGCACTGAGGATAGGGCGCGCTCCATCGCCTCGGCATTCGCCGCAAATGAGAGGTCGCGGTTGAGGGCGAGAGCAGCCGCTATGCCCTGCGGCAGCGACCTGGATGGCACGAGAGCAACGTGCTTGCTGCTCTCCTTAGCGGCTTGCTGCGCTGATGCGACGATGTTCTTGTTGTTGGGCAGGACGATGACGTCGTCCGCGACGCAGGATTCGATCGCTTTAAGGATCTCGCCGGTGCTCGGGTTCATCGTCTGGCCGCAGCGAACGAGGTGCGTCACGCCCACGCCTCGAAAGGCTGCCTCGATGCCATCGCCCGCGGCCACCGCAACGACATCAAGTGTCGACGCGACGGGCGCGGGCGGCGTGCCGGCAGAGAAGCGCTCAATCTGCGACTCTAGGTTATCGACCTTGATGCGGGACACTTCGCCTAGCGTCCGGCCGTACGCGATCGCCGCGTCCGGGTCATTCGTATGAACGTGGACGCGCAGCAGCTCATCGCTCGCGACGACGAGGAGCGACGTGCCAGTGGCGGCCAGCTGTTCGCGCGCGGCATTCGCGTCCGCTCGGGGACCGCTGACGACGAACTCGGTGCAGTAGCCTCGCTCACCGTGCGCGGACTGATGCAGCGCATCCGCGGCGCGCCATTCTGCGCGGACCGCGCTTGCGGGCGAGAGATCGACGTCTAGCGGTTGGCCGCGTAGTGAGCGGAGGAGGCCCTCCAGGATGATCGCGAGACCCGCTCCGCCCGCGTCGACGACGCCGGCTTCCTTCAGTACAGGAAGCAGGTCAGGGGTGCGTTCCACGGAGGCGTGGGCCTCGGCCGCCGCAATTGCCAGGGTGTCCTCGGCGGTCGCGGGCTGCTCGCGTCCGACCGCCTGCGCGACGTCGCGCACGACGGTGAGGAGGGTAACCTCCCTGGGCTGAGATATGGCGGCGCGTGCGGCCAAAGCGCCGGCCGCGAACGCGGCAGCGAGGGCGGGCCCATCCGCCTGCTCGTGGCCCGCCAGAGCCGAATCGAGGCCCCGGAGAACCTGAGAAAGGATGACCCCGGAGTTGCCGCGAGCACCCATTAGGGCGCCATGAGAGAGCGCTGTGGCGCTTTCAGAAACGCCCAGGCCTTCGGTCAGCTCTTGGATGCCGGATTGGAGTGTGAGATGCATGTTGGTCCCAGTGTCGCCATCGGGGACCGGAAAGACATTGATCGCATTGAGGGCCTCGACGTGGCGATGAAGCAGCTCGCCAGCGTCCACGAACAGCTTTCGGAGGAGAGGGCCGTCGATGGCAAAAGGGGGTTTTGTATCTGGCTGTTCGACTGGCGGTGTTCCCATACAGCGCGGGTTGTCCCGTACCCCCAGCCCTGCTACGATTAGCCTGCTCATTCTAGCTAGCCCTCTTCCAGGGCGGCAAGGCGAACCGGTACAGACCGGTTATCAGCAAAGGAACGGTCATGCCAGCAAGCTGCGAACTCTGCGGAAAGCAGACGACGTTTGGGCGCAATATCCGCCACAAGAGCACCGGGCGGTGGCAGCGCAAGGCGTCGCGTACGCAGCGCGAGTTCCGTCCGAACCTGCAGGAGACAACCATCTACCGCAACGGGCAGAAGGTGGCGCTCCGCCTCTGCACACGGTGCATTCGTACCAGTCTGAAGACGATGGGCGCGCCGATGAACGTTGGCGTTTCGAAGGCCAAGCCCGAAAACTAACCGTCCTATACCTCAGCCAGCGCCGTTCGTAGCTTGGCGATGTTCTCGCCCGGCGCCGCCTCGTCGTTGTACACGACAGATCCTGCGACCAAAACGTTCGCTCCCGCACGGGCGCACTCGACGCAGTTGTGGACCTTCACGCCACCATCGATCTCGACGTCCGGTGCGAGGTGGCGCGACTGGAGGAGCGAGCGAAGCTCACGGACTTTCGATAGCGTCTCGGGGATGAATGCCTGGCCGCCCCAGCCCGGATTGACCCCCATCACCATCACCTGGTCGACCTGATCAAGTACGGACCCGATTGCCGAGATCGGCGTCGGCGGGTTGACGCAGACGCCGGCCCGGCAACCAAGCGTACGGATCTGCGCGAGAACCTCTGAGAGCCTGTCGCCACACGCCTCGACGTGCACGTTCAAGATGTCGGCACCCGCCTTCGCGAAGTCTTCAAGCTGGCGCTCCGGGTGCTCGATCATGAGATGCACGTCAAGGGGAAGAGCTGTGACCTTGTCGATCGCTGCGACAACGAGCGCGCCGAACGTGATCGGCGGCACGAAATGGCCGTCCATCACATCGAGATGCAGGCAGTCCGCACCCGCCTGTTCAACGGCGCGCACTTCGTCCGTCAGGCGCGCGAGATCGGCGGTGAGGATAGACGGGGCGATCTTGATCTCTGGCACCGTGTGTGTGGGGCCCTAGCCTGACGGACGTCGTGCTGAAGATCGAGCTACGGGCCGGTCTAGCTTCCGCTTCCAACGGCGGAGCGCGGCCGACACGCGCCGCGGCGCCGTGCCCCCGGGCAAATCGCGGTCGCGCAGAGCGGCGGTGAGGCTGAGCTTAGTAACGTCGGGACCAAAGAGCGGCGAGAAATGCTTGTATTCCTTCGCGGTGAGCTGAGCAAACGTCTTACCTTCCTCCTCGGCGTACTGGACAAGCTTGCCAACGACGTCGTGCGCCTCACGGAACGGTACTCCTTTTCGCGCCAAGTAATCAGCTAGATCCGTCGCGAGCGCGTAGTTCTCAGTCGCCGCGCGGCGCATCCGCGGCGCGTCGAATTGGAACAAAGGGATCATCGCCGCGAAGACCTGGAGCGTCTCGAGCAGCGTGTCTTCGGCCTCGAAGAGCGAGCGCTTGTCTTCTTGCAGGTCGCGGTTATAAGAGAGCGGCAGCCCCTTCAGCGTCGTGAGTAGCGCGATGAGATTCCCGTACACGTGGCCAGTGCGCCCGCGTGCTAGCTCGGCGACATCCGGGTTGCGCTTCTGCGGCATGATGCTCGACCCAGTGGCGAACGCGTCGGGCAGTTTGAGGAAGCCGAACTCCGCGCTCGACCAGAGTACGATCTCTTCCGAAAAGCGCGAGAGGTGTGTCATGCATATCGCCGCCGCTGCAACGGAGTCGACGACGAAGTCGCGGTCGGATACCGCGTCCAGGCTGTTTTCGCTGATTGTGGCGAAGCCCAGCTCTTTCGCCACGGATGCACGGTCGAGGTCGTACGGCACGCCGGCAAGGGCGCCGCTGCCGAGCGGCAGCACATCGGCACGGCGGCGCGCGTCGGTGAAGCGATCGGCGTCGCGTTCGAGCTGCTCGGCGTACGCGAGCAGGTGGTGAGCGAGCAACACTGGCTGTGCGCGTTGCAGGTGCGTGTAGCCCGGCATGGCGACACGGCGGTTCTCGTCTGCCAGGCCGACTAGCGCACGCTGTAGCTCTCGAATGGCCTCGATCTCACGCTCGCAGGTGGCTTTCGCGTAGAGGCGAAGGTCTGTGGCAACCTGATCGTTACGGGAGCGAGCTGTGTGCAATCGTCCTGCTGCATCGCCAATCGTCTCACGCAGCCGCATCTCGATGTTGGTGTGCACATCTTCAAGCT
>JBKKBW010000119.1:0-7976 GCA_046713635.1 Dehalococcoidia bacterium | reverse complement strand
CGTGGTCCCACGCGCCATGCGCCATGATGTCGCGCACCAGCGTTGTCTTGCCGCTCCCGTTCGGGCCCAGAAGCGCCGCCCGCTCTCCAGCGCATACTTCCACCTCCGCCCCATCGAACAGTTGCAGATCGCCGAACGACTTGCTGTAGCCGTTGACCTGCAGCGCGATATCGGCCTGGCTCTTCGCACCGGCGGGACGAAAGCGAATCGACTCCTGCTCCGCCACAGGCTTCTCGACGGCCTGGGCTTGCTCCCGGTTAAGCTGCGAACGGCGTGCGCGAAGGCGTTTGCCCCACTTCGAATCGCCCGTACGGCGCGCGAACTCCTCGAAGCGCTTGACCAGCTCCTCAAGCTGGGCGAGACGCTTCTGGTTTGCGGCGTAGTCGCCCTGCTGCGAAAGCTTCTCTCGCAGGACCCACGCTCGATACGCCGAGTAGTTCCCCACGTACGACTTCACCTTGCCCGCTTCGAGGTGCAAGATGCCGTCCACGACACGGTCGAGCAGGTAGCGGTTGTGCGAGACGATGAGCACCGCTCCGCGGAACTGCTTCAGGAAGTTCTCCAGCCATGCCACACCTTCGAAGTCCAGGTGGTTGTCCGGCTCGTCCAACACCAGCAGCTCCGGCTCGGCGATCAACGCCCGTACCAGCGACATGACGTTCCGCTCGCCGCCGGACAGCTCCTTGACCAGGCTATCAGCACGGCCAGCCAGCCCGAGCGCATCGAGCATCCCGGTGGCGCGGGCTCGTTGGCGGTCGCCGCCCACCGCTTCGAACTCCTCACGCGCGTGCTCATATGCCTGGGCAGCTTCGTCGACCTCATCTGCCGGAGCGGATGCGAACCGCGTCTCATACTCTCGGAGGAGTTGCTCGGCACTGCTGTGCTTGCCGAGGACTGTATCGAGCACCGTTTGCCCTTCGTCGTACTCGACGTACTGCGGCACGTAGCCGATACGCAGCCCTGGCGCTCGGACAACAGCACCCGTATTCGGTTCGTCCTCTCCGACGAGCAAGCGCAGAATGGACGTCTTGCCCGAGCCATTCGGACCGATCAGCCCGATCTTCTTCTCCGACATAAGCTGAAGCGAGACGTCTGTCAGAACCGGCAGGTGGCCGTAGTCTTTGCGGACATTCTGGAAGCGGAGTAACTCCATCGTGAGGTGAGTCTAGCGCTGTGCGACAACGGCCCGCGAGCGACGTACGCCGCGCCAGTCTGTATACTAGGCGTCGCATGGTCATCTCGAAGCTCATCCGTAAGACCGCGATCAGCGACGCCGACGAGTGGAGCAAGCGCGCCGAGCGTTATCTGCAGCGCGTGCGGCCGTTGCTCGAACAGCAGCTGGGCTTCGAAGGGATTGACCTGGAGCGAGCAGACAACGGACTTATCGAAACAACCCGCTGGCAGTCGATGGAGGACTGCCGCCGCTACGTGCGCGAAGGCGCGGCGGCGATGGTGGCTACGCTGGCCGATGCGGCCCTACCCACAGCGCCCTACCCCAACGGCACTTGGCGCCGCGAGACGACCGACGCATGAACTAGTTAACGTCGCGCGGACGCCGATACCGCCACTGGTCCCAGCGAGAGTACAGCCAGACAGCGAAGGCAAGTCCAACGAACGGCAGAATCGCGAGTATCGCGTGCACCTGCAATAGGTACATAGAGGCGAACACCGCTCCTAGAATTGCGGCTCCGACGATCGATATCGGGACGAGGGAACCCGGCTGACTCGCGAACAAGAAACACATAATTCCCTACGAGAGAACGGGCACGCCTCATTGTCTTACGCATGCCTAAAGTGTACATCGCGAGCTTAGAAGTCGTGCGGCCCGCCCCCGTCCGAACGGCCGCGCTCCCAGCGCGCATATAGGACAATCCCTCCAACAATCGCCCCGATCGGCATCAGCGCGAGCAGCGGAGTGACAGAGAACGCAACGACCGCGAGCGCCATCAGCACGAGAATCGCGAACATTCCCATAAGCGGCGGCAAGACCACGCCAAAGACGGCGCGGATGATTATCAGCGTATCGCGGCAGCCTGGCCGTTCGTCCGCGGAAGCGGGCACTCGATACATGACGAGCGCAGCATAGCGGACACAACAAAGCGCCTCGTCGTAAATGACGAGGCGCTTTGCGAATGTCGCCTGGTAGGAGGTCAAACTACTGAGGCGTCACTCCGCTTCAAGCTGCCAGTTCTGCCAGCTCTTCCTGCGTTACGCGGGGCGTTTCCTCAGCGCCGTAGATCTTTTCGTAACCCCACTCGACCAATCGATCGATACCGTCCGTCCGGCCTGCCCGCTCAGCGCGACGTTGTTCCCATAAGCGCTCGAGTTCGCCATCGATTACAGCGATCTTCGCGAGGACGGCCGGATTGCCTCGACTGCCGTTACTCGCGGTCCGAAAGAGCCGCGCGCGCTCCGCTGCAAGATCGTTGATTCTTGTCATGGTTTCCATCTGGCATCTCTCCCTTGTCTACCATAAGGCACTAACTAAAGATAAGATACATCACTAACTTACTCTTGTCAAGGGACTAACTTTAGGATAGTATTACAGTGTCGTGACAAGCAATGCCATTGGCGACGAAATGTGTCCCCGATACCAGAGGGCCGTTGAGATTCTCGGTAAGCGTTGGACCACCCTGATCATTCGAACGCTCCTACCCCGGCCACGCCGCTTCAGCGACATCACTGCTATCGTCGGCGTCAGTGACCGTCTCCTCTCGGAGCGCCTCAAAGAACTCGAGTCCTGCACCATCGTTGAGCGCAGAGTGTACGCCGAGACCCCTGTCAGAATCGAGTACACCCTTACAGCCAAAGGCCTCGAACTGGAGCGGGTTGTCGAGGCGATTCAGCACTGGGCTGACTGCTGGGAGCCGTCAGACGCCGCGCCCGAAGAAGCCACTACTATTACCACCTGAGCTTCAGCACGCTAAGGAACGGGAAAGGAACGCAGTTGCCGGACCGATCAGCCGCTGACGATCCATTCGGCGGCCGCCACCCAACTAGTCACGAGCGGCGGACGGGAGTGCCCTGGGATGCGTCGTACCACGACGGCCCTGCGCCTTGGGATACCGGCCAGCCGCAGCCGGCAATAGTTCGTTTGGCGTCCGAGGGCGGATTCGCTGGAACGGTGCTCGATGTGGGTTGCGGGGCCGGCGAAAACGCGCTTCATATCGCCTCGCTGGGACTAACGGTCCTGGGTATTGACGTGGCCGAGACAGCACTGGCGATCGCCCGAGAGCGGGCCGTCGACCGCGGGATCGAAGTCGAGTTCGCTGTAGCCGACGCATTCCAGTTGGAAAGCTTGGGGCGCAGGTCTGATACGGTGCTGGACTGCGGACTGTTCCACACCCTCGATGGCGACGAGCGACCAGGGTACGTGACGAGTCTCGCGTCGGTGACCGAGCACGATGGAACGCTGTACGTGTTGTGCTTCAGTGACGATGGTCCCGATACCGGCCCGCACCCCGTCAGTCAGGAAGAGCTGCGAGCGGCGTTCAGCCCGAGCAATGGATGGAGTGTCGCCGCCATCGAACCAGACCGCGTTCAGACGAGATTCCACGACGACGGCGCGCCCGCCTGGTTGGCAACGATCAGGCGGATCTAGGCCACGGCCATCCCGCCAAAGCTCACTGCGCAGATGACGGCGCAAACCACTTTGGCCCTGTAGGCCAGACCTCATTGGGGCGTCGGTGACGCGGCGTTGAACTTCTTCCAGATCAGTCGCGTCCAGTCGAGCAACACGAGACCGCGCAATCGAGTCGCCTTCGACAGTCCCGCGCCGTACATCGCGAAGCCGAACGGCCCCCAGATAAACATCCCGATCATGCTGATCGCGGCCGACACCCAGAGAACGTAACCAACTGCCACCAGAATGAGGTCGTTCCCTGGCATTCTGCTCCACGGTCCTCCGAAGACCAATCCCCCCACAAGTGGCAGACCAACCACTGCTAGGCCGAACAGGAACCCTGACCAACCATCCTCAGCCGCCAGTGCGACTAGGTACGGCGGAATGTACAAGCTGAGTAGGGCGAACAAGACAAGCAGCAGCACGACCGACCAGCCTGCTAGCCGAGGGACTTTGGCCACATGACGCCAGTGTACTCGGCGTTCACTCGCAGTAGGTCGAGAGACTCACCCGCATTTGGTGTAGCCGCACGAGCGGCACACGAGGCAACCCTCAGCGAACACCAGCTCCAACCCGCACTCCGGGCAAGCGAGGCCGGTCTGCGCGTCCCGATCTGGCCCCCGTGCCTTGGAACGCGAGCCCTGACCCTTCACCCGTGACCTTTGACCCTTTCGCATTTGGCCCTTGGCCCCTCGCCCTTGGCCCTTCGTCCTCCCTTGGCCCGGGAAGCGGCCCTCCATCCACCTAAAGATGTAGTCCACCAACGAGCTCGCGGTCGGGATGTCCGGGTTGTCGGTCAACCCCTGCGGCTCGAAGTGCACGCCGCGGAACTTCCGGACCAGGTCATCCAGAGGGACGCCGTATTGCAGCGCCAATGACGTGAGCACAGCGACGGAGTCCATCAGCCCGCGGATCGTTGAGCCTTCCTTGGAGATCGTAATGAAGACTTCGCCCGGCCGTCCGTCGTCGAACAGGCCGGCGGTGACGTAGCCTTCCTGCTCTCCCACACGGAACTTGTGCGTGATCGATCGCCGTTCATCGGGCAGCCGCGTGCGGTCCGGCAGATCGTTGGGCAGGAAGCCCTTCAGGCCAAGTGCCTGCTCCGCGGCAAGCGCCTCGGCCTGCTCCGGACCGCGCACGGAAGCATGCGAGAGTACCTGCTGCGCCCGGGACTGGTCCCGATATGTGGTGATGCCTTTGCAGCCCTCTCGATACGCCAGCAGGTAGGCCCGCTCAATGTCATCAATTGTGGCTGAGGCGCGGAAGTTGATCGTCTTGCTGACCGCGTTGTCGGTGTGGCGCTGGAAGGCGGCTTGCATACGCACGTGCCACTCAGGGCTAATGTCGTGCGAGGTGACGAAGACGCGCTTCACCCAGTCAGGAAGGTCATCTCGATCGTGGATCGAGCCGCCTTCTGCCAGCTCCTCCATCAGCCCGGCTGAGTAGAAGCCTTCGGCCTTGGCGACCGTTTCGAACGCTTTGTTGACTTCGGGGAGTTGCGTCACAGCCTCGGGATTCTTCGGATCGAGGTGGTGCTGACGCATGAACGCTAGCGCGAAGAGCGGCTCGATGCCACCCGAGCAGTCGGCGATGATGCTGAGCGTTCCAGTCGGGGCGATGGTCGTCCGCGTAGCGTTGCGCAGCGACCGCTTCGATTTGCCTTTCCCATAGACGCTGCCCTCCCACGCGGGGAAGGTTCCCCGCTCGCGCGCCAATTCCTCGGACGCGCGGTCGGCGTGCTGCTGGATGAACGCCATCATCTTTCCGGCGAGCGCGACGGCTTCCTCCGAGTCGTACGGAATACGTAGTTCTATCAGCAGGTCTGCCCAGCCCATCACCCCGAGGCCGATCTTTCGGGTGGCTTTCGTGGCGGCGTCGATCTCCGGGATTGGGTACGCATTCTGGTCGATGACGTCATCAAGGAAGCGCGCGGCCGAGGCGATCGCCGACGCGAGCGCGTCCCAATCGATTGGATCGTGGCCGTTCCGGCTACCGTTCGCCTTGGCGGCACGAACGAACTTCGCGAGGTTGAGTGAACCGAGATTGCAAGACTCGTACGGGAGGTGCGGTTGCTCGCCGCATGGATTCGTCGCCTCGATCGCGCCGAGTTGCGGCGTGGGGTTGTCGCGATTGATGCGGTCGAGGAAGACGAGGCCCGGGTCTCCGTTCTTCCACGCGTTTTCGACGATGCGCCGAAACACCTTACGGGCATTTCGCTTGCCCGCTGGGCGGCCGCTACGCGGGTTGATCAGCCTGAACGACCCATCCTTCTCAACGGCCTGCATGAATTCCGCGTCCACAGCGACGGAGCAGTTGAAGTTCTGCAGCGTCACCATGTCTGACTTGACATCGATGAACTTCTCGAGGTCCGGATGGTAGACAGAGAGGATCGCCATGTTGGCGCCGCGGCGCGTACCACCTTGCTTGATCGCCTCCGTCGCAGCGTCGAACACGCGCATGAACGACACCGGCCCGGACGCAACGCCGCCCGTCGCCGAGACGCGGTCACCCTCCGGGCGCAGGCGGCTGAAGGCGAAGCCCGTACCGCCGCCTGATTTGTGGATCAGCGCAGTCTCCTTGATCGCGTCGAAGATGCCTTCCATAGAGTCCGCAACCGGCAGGACGAAGCACGCCGAGAGCTGCTGCATCGGCCTGCCCGCGTTGCCCAGCGTCGGCGAGTTGGGAAGGAAACGCAGCGACGTCATCAGGCCGTAGAAGTCGGCCTCGGTCGCCGCAACCTGCGCCTTCGAGGCTCCATAGGGCGTCTCTGCCAGCGCAACATTGTGAGCAACCCGCCGGAAGAGCTCCTCCGGTGTCTCGGTCACGCGGCCGGCGCGGTCCTTGGCGAGATAGCGCCTCTCAAGCACCGTGCGGGCGTTCGGCGCGAGCTGGACAGTCCTAGCGTTCTTCTGGCGTGTCGCGATGGCGCGACCTCCTAGAGGAGAATCGGTCTTAGTGTATCACGATCTGAGGGAAATTAGAACGGATGTCCGTGGAAGATTTTCGTGAGACGACTGGGCGCCCCGAGGAATGGGACGCCCATCCGTGGCAGGCCGCTATTGTGCTGGTGGCGGGGTGGTGGTTCTAGCGGCCTATCGCCCAAGTTTAATGATGCTGGCCGCGGCCCGCCAAAGCAGGATCGCGGAGCATCCGTGCTCCCGCCGGCCCCAACTCCGGCGGGCCACCCTCATACTACGTCGTTTCCGTGAGTAAGTGCGCAATCCTTACGTCAATGTCCCGTGAAAATTCGCGGGACATTGCGCACTAACGCCTGACGCACTCGCCCACGGTGGGTCCCAGCTTTCGTTGGAACCCAACGTTGGGGAGTAGTTACCGCGGCTTGCCTCTAGCGGCGAGCTGCGGTCTTGCGACGCGCGGCCGGCTTGCGAGCAGTGCTCTTCCGTGCCGTGCTCTTGCGAGCCGTGCTCTTCCGAGCCGTGCTCTTCCGCGCCGTCTTTCGGGCTGCGGGCTTTCGAGCCGCAGGCTTCTTGGCGGCGGTCTTTCGAGCCGCAGGCTTCCGAGCTGCCGGCCTCTTCCGAGCGGTGCTCTTGCGAGCAGTGCTCTTCCGTGCCGTGCTCTTCCGCGCTGTGGTCCGAGAGGTCGCCCTCTTCCGTGCTGGCATGCTACCTACCTCCTTATACTCATGCCTAGCTTCTGCTCCACCTCGGGGGCGTTGCCCGTCGAGGATGTCGCCGATGGGAGCCCGGACATCCATGTCCGAGTGTTCAGGGAGCGCCGCTGCTGTGCGTCATGCATGCGCTGTTCGCCTCCCTATGAGCAGCCACTGGTGCTGCCGCAGTTTTCACAGCGGTAGCATGTGCCGCTTCTCATCATGATCCAGCCACAATTCGCGCAGGCCGGAGCGTCCGCCTGGCCGTTCAGCCTGGCGACACCCGTCTCTACGACTCCGGCAGGCGTCTCCATGTGACCGTTATGTCCGTTGCCGTTGGAACCGCTGCCATAGCTATCCAGCCGGTCGATCATCCGCTGCTTTACCTCAGGAGTCAGAATGCCCAGCGCCTCCACGTCGTCAGCAGGGAGGAACTGAGAAGCGAGCCAGCGGAACAAGTAGTCGATAACAGACTGAGCGAACGGGATCTCCGGGTTCGAGGTCATGCCGGAGGGCTCGAAGCGCATATGGCTAAAGTTCCTTACCAGATCTGTCAGAGGCACACCGTACTGGAGGGCGTACGAGACAGACCGTCCGAACGACTCCATCAGGCCATAGATGGTTGACCCCTGCTTGGCCATGCTGATGAAGACCTCGCCCGGGGAGCCGTCCTCGTAGAGGCCGACGGTGATGTAGCCGGTGTGACCCTCAAGCTTGAACTTGTGGGTTATGGAGGTTCTGGTG
>JBKKBW010000118.1:0-1378 GCA_046713635.1 Dehalococcoidia bacterium | reverse complement strand
CGGTAGAGCTGTAGAATCGCGCGGCCCGTTGTGGACTTGCCGCAACCGCTCTCGCCAACAAGACCCAGCGTCTCGCCGTTGCGGATCTGGAATGATATGCCATCGACTGCTTTCACATCAGCGATCTTGCGCTGAAAGATCAAACCGGCGCTGACAGGGAAATAGACGCGCATGTCTTTGACGTCGATCAGTACGTCGCCCTGAGCGGTCATGCCTTTCAAGCCGACACCGGCGGGCGTTTCGGTCGTCATGCCGGCACCCCTACACTACCCACCGCGGCAGCTACTTCTTTCCACTCCCAGCAGGCAACGTGGTGCTTTTCTTCAACCTGCATCAGGGGTGGCATTTCATCCTTACATCTCTCAACTCGGTACGTGCAACGAGCATAGAAGGGACAGCCCGTGCCCATACTAATCAGGTCGGGCGGTGAACCTTCAATGACCTCGAGCTTGGCCTTCTTACCGACATCGAGGCGTGGCACAGACCGGAGAAGGCCAACCGTGTAGGGATGCCGGGGTTTTGCGTAGAGGTCTTTCGCAGACGCCATCTCGATTATCTTGCCCGCGTACATCACGTTCACGCGGTCGGCGTAACGGGCGACGACCCCGAGATTGTGGGTAATGATGACGACCGACGTTCCAAGCTCGCGGCTAAGCCGGGCCAGGATCTCCAAGACCTGCGCCTGAATCGTGACGTCCAGGGCCGTCGTCGGCTCGTCAGCGAGGAGAAGCTTCGGGTTGCAGGACAACGCCATAGCGATCATGACGCGTTGGCGCATACCGCCGGAGAACTGGTGTGGGTAGTCGTCGACGCGCGCCTCGGCCTCCGGGATGCCAACCATGTCGAGCAGCTGAACGGCCCGCTGCCTGGCCGACTTCTTGTCGAGCTTCAAGTGCAACTCAAGAGCTTCGGTGAGCTGGCGTCCGATAGTTAAGACGGGGTTCAGGGATGTCATGGGCTCCTGGAACACCATGGCGATCTTGTTACCACGGACGTGACGAAGCTCCTCTTCATCCATCTGCAGGAGATCTTCGCCCTCAAAGAGGACGGAGCCGCTGACGATACGGCCGGGCGGGTTTGGTATGAGCCGGAGTATCGAGAGCGCGCTGACGCTCTTGCCACAGCCGCTCTCGCCGACAAGACCTAGCGTCTCCCCGGGCTGAACATCGTAGGAGACGCCATCGACGGCTTTCACGACGCCATCGTCCGTGAAGAAGTATGTCTTGAGATCGCGGACCTGGAGCAGTGGTTCGGCCATGGTGGTCTGTACGCCTACCCTCGCTGAGAAGAAACCGCCGGTGCCTGACGCGCCGGCGGACATACGACAGAGCTGGTGGGGAAGAGGAGACTCTAACTCCTACGCCTTGCGGCACGTGAT
>JBKKBW010000117.1:0-4762 GCA_046713635.1 Dehalococcoidia bacterium | reverse complement strand
GTCGTAGCTTACGTAACCCGCGTACAAGAGCACGGCTACCACGCAGATGGTGTGCAAGTTGCCATAGCTGGGGTACGCCCGCTGTAGCCAGCGCCAAGCTTCAACCACGAAGAGAGCAGAGAAGGCGGAAATGGGGACGGCGGCGGCGATCATCCGCTGGCCGTTTGGCTGACTTGCAATACCAACGACCAACGTCAAACCCAGCATCAACAAGAGCAAGTAATGACTGCTCTGTCGCAGCCTGGTCAAAGAAATGGCAAGACCGAGTGGAAAGAGAATTGATTGCGGGGTGTCCAAGAGTGGCTGAGTCGTGAAGAAGTCGGCCCCGTTTGCCCGGAAATTGAACGCCAACAGCGCATCTCTGACGTTAACGAGTAGCGGCTCCAAACTGCCTGACTCTTGGATCCTTGAACCGACGAATGCGAACTCGCCGCGCCTGGTGAAGTTCGCCCAATGATGCGCCGCATACCACCCCAGTGGCGCGAATGTTAACGCCGCCGATACGCCGAAAATTGCCAGACCGACGTAATTTCTGCGTAGAAGGTCCGGACTCTTGACGATCTCATAAATCAGATACGCGAGGGCAATGAACGGGATTATCCTCGCTGCGTCGTAGGTATCGAGGCTAAGACCAAGGCAAATGCCAGCGAGCAAGAAGTCCCGTCGCTTTCGTTGTTGCACAGCGCGATAAAGAAAAAGAAAGGTCAAGCAGTAGAAGAAAGGAACGAGGATCACTCGCCAGCCCACCTTGCTTAAGGTTAGGTGCCAGCCGGAAACTGCCAGGAAAAACGTGGCTGTCAGCGCGAGGATTGGATCGAAGAGCCTGCGGACGAACAAGTAGAAGACGATGAGCGTCGCAACTCCGATCGTCACCGCTGGCAACTGGATGGCCAGCTGAGTGGGGCCCAGGAAGAACTGACTGATCGCAATCAGTTGGTGGAACATTGTCTCCCTGCCCCAAGCGGCCGGCACGTATGGGTGAGAAAAATAGTCGACGAAAGGGGTGACCTTCATGGCGTAGATGCCATTCCACGCAGCGTCGTGGTTTAGGCCAGGAGGAATGGTTGGGATCCGAAATGCGCGAAAGAAGACGCCGACACCAAGAATCACCGCAAAGAGGGCTACCTCGCTGCCTCGCGAGATAGCGCCTCGATCAATTGAAGCCTCGTTGGCGCGATCTACGCTTTCCAGCGCCACCCTTGCCTGCGAAAGGCCGAGCAAGAGAGAGGCGAGAGCAGCACCCCATAGGAACAGCGCGCTGACTTGCCGCTCCGCATCAACGAATTCGCGCTGAGCAAGGAATCCGAGGCCAATTGCAAGGCCCGTGCATGCAACGACGAAGAGCTTCGCAGTTTGGGCTCGTTCTCGTGCCATGGGCTTACCTCCTTGGTTAGGAATAATCGCCCACGGCCCGGAACGTGTCAACCTGGGCCCCGGAGTCTGAGGCCCGGACTCTTTCCGGCTCCGAGAAAAAGTCCTCGGCTAGTACAACACCAGTAAAGCCGATAACGTAGGAACGAAATATCATTCGCTGCCGCCACGGCGGCGCTCAGGATGACACGGCGGGCGTGCTGGGCTAGTGGGCGCCGCGCGGGGCGTCGACCGGGGCGGCTTCCGTGAGTTCTGCGTGTAGGAAGGTGCGCGTCAGCTCCATCGCCTCGCGCGGGACGGCGCTGTGCAGGCCGGGGTGGAAGACGAGGCGCTTTGGCCCGCGTAGAGCGTCGTAGAGGCGGAAGGTTGACGCGCGCGAGAATAGCTCATCCTCCGACTGGTTGATCATCAGCACCGGCCGCGTGATCGACTCCGCGGCTTCGTTGAAGAAGTTGCGTTCCTCTTGTAGGATGCCGCCGATCGCCAGCACTGCGGCGCGGATGCGTGGCTCGTTGGCGACGGTGAGGATGCCGAGCACGCAGCCCATCGAAAAGCCCATATACGACGCGATCTCCGCGCCGACGTCGCGCAGCTCGCCGCAGGCGTCGAGCGTGCGCCGCCAGTCGGCGGCCATCGCGTCGTAGGTCTCGCGCTTGAGCAGCGACGTGCGCGCTTCGAGCCCAACGTTGCCGTTCGTGCTGGAGCGTCGCTCGCCGTGCACGGGGCCGTCGATGATGGCGACAGCGAAGCCTTCGCGTCGCGCGAACCAGCGGCCGATCGAGAGCATCTGCGGGTCGTCCTTGCTTCCGCCCAGGCCGTGGCCGAGCAGGATCACGGGCCGCGGGCCTGCCGCGCCTTCCGGCGTCAGCAGGAGCCCGGGGACGCGCCGATCGTTATGGCCGGAGATCCACAGATGGCGTGTCGTGACGCCCTTCTCAGTTGCCGGTGTTCCCAGATCGAGAATCGCGCTCATCGTCTCCCCTCCCTATGTCCCGGCCAGCCGCTTGACGACCGGCGCCATCGCTTCATGAACATCACCGGAGAACGCGACGTACGAGAAGCCGTACTCTTCACGGCGGCGTTGTAGATCATTGACTATCTGATCGACGCTGCCGATCAGCGCGTGCGGCGATTCCAACACGTCGCTCGCTGGCATGCCAAAGCCACCGGCAATGCGCTCCGCCATCGCCATGCGATCGTCGGTCACGAACGTGAAGAAGACCGTCATGTTCAACTCGATTTCGTTCATGCGCGGGCCGGCGGCGTCTTTGATCCAGGCGAGCTTCTCGGCCGTTGCGACAGCGCTGCCGGTGACTGCGACCTTCGGATTGACCATGCCTTCGGCGAGCACGAAGTTCACGCCGACGATGTCGGCCTCGCGCGCGGCGAGACGGAGCACCCGCTTGCCTCCGCCGCCGACCAGCAGGGGAGGGCGCGGCTTCTGCGCGGGCTTCGGCGTGCCGTCGTGGTTCGCGATGGTGTAGTGTTTGCCGGAGTGTGAGAACGCCCCTTCGCCCCAAAGCCCCTTCAGGCTCGCGAGCGTCTCCTTGAGTTTATCGATGCGGACGCCGGGCGATTCGTAAGGGATGCCGGAGAATTCGTAGTCGGTTGTCATCCAGCCAGCGCCGATGCCTGCTTCGACGCGGCCGTTAGAGAGCACGTCCAGCGTCGCGAGCTCCTTTGCCAGTACGAGGGGATGGCGGAAGTCGTTGTCGAGCACCAGCATTCCGAGCCGGAGGCTAGTGGTGGCCGCGCCTGCCGCCGCGAGCGCGATTAGCGGGGCGTACTGATCGCCGAAGTGGTCCGGGATGAACAGGGTAGAGAAACCCAGGTCCTCTATCTTGCGCGCCTTCTCCGTCCACTCTTGTGCTGAACCCGCGCGGGAAGTCTGAATACCGAAACGAAACTTGTGCGCCACAGCTCTCCCCTGGTGATCGAACGCTCGAATGCGAGCCTAGCGTACATGAGGCCGCGACCCGCTCGCAACGCTTGCCCCAGCTTTGCGCCGAATCTAGACTGTTTCTACAGCCCCGATCCCCTGGAGGACGCATGAACGGCCCGGGTCCGTTGCCCAGCCCTACTGCAGGCGGAGTAACGGCGAGCGACGGCCGGCCTGCCATTCACTACGGCTTGCTTCTCGCGACAGTTGCGCTGGGAAGTATTCTCGTTCCGCTGAACTCCACGATGCTGACGGTCGCGCTGCCGGACCTTAGGCGCGACTTCGATATCAGCCACGCGTCGATCGGTTGGCTCGTCTCGTCCTACCTGATTGCGATGGCCGTCGCACAGCCGCTCGGTGGGCGGCTGGGCGATCAGCTCGGGCGATCGCGTGTGTTTCGCATCGGGCTGGTCGCGTTTCTCTGTCTTTCGATCGCGGCTGCGTTCTCGCCGACCTTTCCCGTGCTCGTGCTGTTGCGAACTTGCCAGGGCCTGGTGGGTGCGGCGGTCATGCCGAACGGCATGGCGATGCTTCGCGAGTCCGTGCCCACGGAGCGTCTGGGCGCGTCGTCCGGCATCACTGGCTCGATCATCTCGTCGTCCGCCGCCGTCGGGCCGTTGCTGGGCGCTCTGCTCTTGTCGGTAGGTACCTGGCGCTGGTTGTTTTTCGTCAACATTCCGTTGGTGTTCCTCGCGCTGGCTGCGCTGGCGATGCTTCGCTACCCCGCGCCGCAAACGATCAGACGCATGCAGCTCGACTGGCCCGGGGCATTCGCATTCGCGGCTTTACTCGTTGCGCTGACGTTCGTACTGAATTCGCTAAACGGGAGCGTGAGCGTAGTTGCGCTGGCTCTCGGGACTACGGGCCTCGTCGTGCTTGGCGTGGTGTTCTTGCAACGACAGCGGACCAGCTCTGCGCCGGTTGCCGAGTGGAAGCTGTTCCGCATCCCTTCGTTTGCGGCCTCTACGAGCTACATACTTTTCGCTAACCTCGTGATGTACACGACGTTGCTCACGCTGCCGTTCCTCATCGAGGAGGTGCTGCGCGGTACGGAGCGCAATACAGGCGTCATGCTCGGCATGCTATCGATCATCTCCGCCCTACTCGCTCCGATCACAGGGCGCATCTCGGACGCGCGTGGCCGCCGGCTTCCCGCGCAGGTTGGCGCGTTCGTCATGTTCGGTGCCGTTCTGGCACTCGTGGTCAGCGTCAACCAAGACATGTCGTATGTCGTAATGGGTGGGTGTCTCGCTGCGCTCGGCTTTGGCCTTGGACTGTCATTCGGTCCTGCTAGTACGGCAGCCATCGAGTCCGCGCCGCGCGAGTTCGCGGGCGCCGCCAGCGGTACAAACTCAATGATGCGCTACTTGGGGAGCATTATAGGGGCGGGCATTCTAGGCTCCATACTCAGCAACCAAACAGACACGCCCGAGGTCTGGTTGTTTCGGTTGA
>JBKKBW010000116.1:0-8334 GCA_046713635.1 Dehalococcoidia bacterium | reverse complement strand
CCTGTAACTGAAGTGCACGAGAGCGGCGTCGTTCACGAAAAAGATGAACGTCGGTGGCGCAACAGACGCCTGTGTCACATACAGTATCTTCGTCTGTTGATTGCGGACTAGGGGCATGGGCCGCTCTGCGATTGCTCGTTGGATCACTGCATTTAGCGGGCCCGTCTCGATGCGCTTCTCACGCTCGTCGCACGCGGCAAGCGCAGTCTCGAGCAGGGGCGCGATACCGGAACCTTCCTTAGCGGATGTGATTGCAAACGCCGCCCACGAGGCGAATCGCAGCCGGCGTCGAACGTTCTGCTCGAACTCGGTGCGCGACGCGTCGCCCATTAGGTCCCACTTATTCGCGACCACAACAAGTCCTGTGCGAGACTTGATCGCGTGGCCCAGGACATGCACGTCTTGCGCCGTTAGACCCTCTCTCGCGTCAAGAACCGTAAGCGCGACATCAGCTCGGTCGAGCGCGTGGCGAGCGCGCAGCGATGCGTGATGCTCCAACCCCGTATCGACTTTGCCCGGGCGGCGTAAGCCGGCCGTGTCGATCAACGCCAACTGCCGGCCCCGAAAGTCGAACGGCGTATCAATTGCATCACGCGTTGTGCCCGGAACCGGGGAGACGATGACACGATCTTCATCCAAGATGGCGTTTAGCAACATCGACTTACCCACGTTTGGACGACCGACGATCGCCAGGCGAGGAGTATGGACAAACGGCTGCTCAGGTGACGGCGGAGACGCCTCGAGTACGCGGTCGAGCACGCAACTCATGCCGCTGCCGTGCTGTGCACTTACTGCGATAGGCTCGCCGAGGCCAAGCTCGAAAAATTGAACCGAGTCCTCTCGTCGCGATTCATTGTCAACCTTATTGGCGAGCACTAATACCGGCTTGCCGGCACGTCTCAAGATGTCCGCGATTTCCTCATCTGCCGGAATGATCCCATCGCGCGCGTCGACGACGAAAAGCAACACAGCGGCCTCGGCGACGGCCTGCTCGACTTGTCCGCGGACGAGCTCCGGGTAGACTTCGCGGGAACCCGGTTCGATCCCACCTGTGTCAGCAAAACGTAGGTGCTCGCCGCGCCAGACCACGTCGCCATAAAGGCGGTCGCGCGTCGTGCCTGCAGCCTCCTCCACAAGTGCCTGGCGCTTGCCAACGAATCTATTGAATAGTGCTGACTTGCCGACATTTGGACGTCCAACGAGGGCGACGACGGGTGCAGGAGCCGTAGACCTCCGTCCCTTGGCAGCCGCTGGCAGAGCCTGTGTCACGGAGATGCACCCGCCGTCGGATCAGCCGCGCCCACCGCCGAAATCGTTACGCGAACCGTGACGACCGATTGCTCCACGCGGGCGCCGTCAGGCAACCTTAGCGCCACCGTACGAACCACATCTGCAGTCGCGCCATCGATGCTGATTGGCTCGGTGGCTATGACCCGCGCCGGATCGAGGCTCTGGAGGACATCCGCAGGCCCGGAGATGACCACGAATGGAGGTTCGATCTGCAAGCCGGCTGCTATGAACCCCGGCGCCGGCGACCCCGTGATGGATGGAATGACAACAAACGGCGCGCTGAACTCCAGCTGTTGCAAGTCAACGCTCACGCGGACGCTCTCGGGCTCGACCGCAACGTTCTTGATGTCCGCGCCTTGATCGTCGCGCGCGACCAGAAGCAGAGTCTGCTCAAAATCGGTCCGGACATCGGTAAGATTGAGGTCCGCTTCGACTGCGGCGACGCGGGTAACCAGACTCCGTGGCCCGCTAACCAGGGCCTCTGATGGCTCTAGCGTTGTGGCAGTCACCTCGAATCCGCGCGGCGGTGCACCCACCAGGCGCGTTCGCACCGGCACGGTGCGCGAAGTGAGATCTTCAAGACTGATGGTGATCTCCGATGGCGAGACCTCGACGATCTCGACTCGTGACTCCTGGGGATCGACGGTCACGCGCACTGTTGCCCTATCGGTAGTGACGTTGGAGAGATCCACGGTGGCTGTGAAGTCAAGTGCTGTCAAATCGTCGAATGCGCTGTCGGGTGCCCGCACCCGCACAACAACCGCTTGATCGCTGCATGGCGGTGAGATCGCCTTGCCCGACGGTACGTTCACGCAGTCAACCGGAATGACACCTGGTAGGCGGGCTGTACGATCACTGTCACTCTGGCCGGTTACGTACACCCACAGGCTGGTGGCCAAGACGACGGACAATGCCGCCAGGCCCCAATTCTCCCGTAGGGAGAAGACCGCCTGCTTGCCGAGGATCGCTGCGGTCAAACCCCCGCGGCCAAGTGATCGGACGACGCGCGCAATCATTGGTCGCCGTGCCTCGAGTTGACCAGGTTTGAGTCAAGAAGGCGCGCGAGTAGGCCGCGTAGCCGGGCTTCATCTAGGTGCGTGTGCATGCGGCCGTCCGCAGCGACGGCTATCGTGCCGTTCTCCTCCGAAACCATGAGCGAGACGGCATCAGTGCCTTCAGTTACCCCTAACCCAGCGCGATGGCGGAGTCCCATCTCGCCTGCGAGTCTCGTTTCTGACAGCGACAGCGTGCACCCGGCCGCGATAACGCGGTTCTCGCGCATGATGACCGCGCCGTCGTGTAGCGGCGAGTTAGGGAAGAAGATGCCGCCAAGTAGCTCGGATGTAGGTAGAGCATCGACCGTTACGCCGCTGTCAATGTAATTTTGAAGTCCAGTCTCGCGCTCGAACACGATGAGAGCACCGTGGCGGCGGGACGCGAGGTCTGTTGCTGTTCTGCTGACAGTATCGATCAGATCGTTATACGGCGGACCAATCCATAGGCCAGTGCGCCCTATGCGCTCGAGCGCCCGCCTTATCTCGGGCTGGAAGATAATCGGGACTGCGATGATTAGCCCGGTCAGCGAGTTGCGGATGACGAAGTCGAGCACTTGAAGATCGAGGGCGTTGGCAAGGAAGACGATGGCAATCAGGATGATCGCTCCCCCGCGCAGTAATGCTATTGCTGCCGTACCTTTGAGGAGAAGGAACGCCCAATAGATGAGAAGAGCAATCAGCACGATGTCCAGGACATCGATTGGATCGATGCGGTTTAGTGCTTCCTGGATCTGGTCCCAGGCACCGCTCACAGGCTACTCACTCTGGCCGAGCAGGAGTAGCAACACAGCGCGCTGCGCGTGAAGACGGTTCTCAGCTTGGTCAAACACAACCGACTGCGGCCCTTCGATTACGCTCTCGGTAATCTCCTCGCCACGGTGCGCGGGTAGGTCATGCATGAAGATAGCCTCTCGCTTAGCCATAGCCATCAGTTCAGGGGTCACACGATAGTCTGCGAACGCCTGGATGCGCTGCGCGTAGCTGTGTTCTTGACCCATACTCGTCCAGACATCCGTATAGACAACATCCGCCCCTTGTACAGCTTGCTTCGGTGATTCGATCTCCTCGAACCGGCCCCCGCCCAGTTTCGCGAGCTCCTCAGCTTTGATCGTCGAGTCTTCGCTAAGCCGATAACCTGGAGGGGCCACGATAGCAAAGTGTGCGCCCTGGAGGACGGCGGCCTGGGCAAGGGAGGAAGCTACGTTGTTGCCGTCGCCGATTAAGGCTATGCGAGCACCGCGCAGACTGCCAACGTGCTCGCGAATGGTAAGTAGATCGGCTAGGGCCTGACACGGATGCTCTTCATCAGACAGGGCGTTGATGACCGGCACCGAGGCGAACTCGGCGAGATCGGTGAGGGTCTTCTGAGCGTACGTCCTACCGACGATGCCTTGGACGTATCGGCTTAGCACGCGCGCAATGTCCGAAACAGGCTCCCGCTGCCCGAGACCAACCTCGCTCTGCGAGAGATACACGGCATGACCGCCGAGCTGCTGCATCGCAACGTCGAAGCTGACGCGCGTACGTAGGGAGGGCTTCTCGAACAGAAGCGCGAGCGTCTGGCCCTCCAGGGCGCGGGGATAGCCGTCGCGCTTGAGGATGAGCGCCGTCGAGAGCACTAGTTCGAGCTCTTCAGCGTCCAGGTCAGAGATAGAGAGTAAATCTCGTCCGTACAGGTTATGCATCCTGGATACCCTTCCATGCGCAGTATAGCATCGGGTCTCAAGCTGATCGGAAGCAACAACCCGTTGCGCGGGCGGGCGGCGCGATGCTATAGTGCCCAAAGAGTTACGCACCTTTAAGCCCGGCTCTGCGAGGCCGGAAAGGGGCAGCGGATGCAGCTAATCAACGAAGCCTCCTACCCACTCCGAGCTGGGCGGAGGTTTTTTCATGTCTAACAGTGCGGTCATGTCTGCTGATGACGTCCGCCGCGCCGTCGTCCGAATCGGCCACGAAATCGTTGAGCAGAACCACGGCTCACATGACCTCATCCTCGTTGGCATGCGTACGCGGGGCGTACCGCTAGCCGAACGCCTCGCTGCCGCAATACGCGCGTTCGAAGATGTGGAGATCCCTGTCGGCGCATTGGACATCGCTCTCTACCGCGATGACCTCCCATCACGCGGCACCACCGTGGAGATCAAACCAAGCGACCTGCCGGAGGACATAGCAGGCAAGCGCGTTGTACTGGTGGACGACGTTCTGTATACGGGCCGGAGCATTCGAGCCGCGCTGGACGCGCTCATTGACTACGGACGCCCGCAGCGCATCCAGCTCGCCGTGCTGGTCGACCGAGGCCACCGTGAGCTGCCAATTCGGGCGGATTTCGTCGGAAAGAACATCCCGACATCACGCGACGACGACGTGCTAGTTCAGCTCGAGGAGACCGATGGCGTCGATCAGGTGCTCGTCTCGGAACGGAGAGAGTGACGATGGCGAAGAATGGTAGTACCGCCCGCCGCGCGAAATCAGCAGAACGCCCCGCCATCGCCATACAAGACCCGGTCGCCACTGGAGTCCTTCCCCACGACATAGCGTGGAGGCGCCGTCATTTGCTCGACCTCGACGACTTTTCTGCGAACGAGCTTGAGCTGGTACTCGATACCACGGAGGCCATGAAGGAGGTGCTCGCGCGCGAAGTACCGCGCGTCCCAGCGCTCCGCGGCACAACGATCGTCACGCTGTTCTACGAAGACAGCACGCGTACGCGCTCGTCATTCGAGCTAGCGGGCAAGGTCCTTGGGGCCGACGTGATCAACATTTCTGCCAAAGGCAGCAGCGTCGAGAAGGGAGAGTCCCTCATCGACACCGTACTCACCCTCCAGGCCATCGGGACGCACATCTTAGTCATGCGCCACCACGCCTCGGGCGCCCCCTACCTCGCGGCTCGCAATGCGGACTTTCGCGTGGTGAATGCCGGAGATGGCTGGCACGCGCACCCCACCCAGGCGCTATTGGACGCCTACACGATCCGCTCGCACATTGGTGACGTTCGTGGACGCAAGATCGTCATAGTCGGCGACATTGCTCATAGCCGTGTCGCGCGCTCGAACATGTGGGGACTTACTGCATTGGGAGCAGAGGTCGTGCTCTGCGCGCCGCCGACCCTGCTTCCTATCGGGCTCGACGGGTCGTGCCGGGGCGATGTCGAAGAGCGCGACCTACCCCCCGTTCGTATCGAACCCAACCTGGACCGGGCGGTGGAAGGGGCAGACGTTATTATGGCGCTTCGCCTGCAGAAGGAGCGGCAAGCCTCAGGCCTTCTGCCTTCGCTGCGGGAATATGCCCGCCTTTACCAGGTGACGAGTGAGCGCCTTGCGCGAGCGAAGCCAGGCGCGTTCGTGATGCACCCTGGCCCCATGAACGAGGGCGTCGAGATCTCGGCGGATGTTGCCCACGGCACGCACTCGCTGATCGAAGAGCAGGTAGCAAACGGCGTAGCAGTTCGCATGGCTGTGCTGTACTTAATGATGCGCGGAACGAAGCCGGAATCATGAGCGCGCTCCTCATTCGCAACGGCCATATCGTCGATCCCGGGCGCGGCGTCGATCTGACCGGAGACGTGTTGGCGCGCGACGGACGGACCGCCGAGGTCGCTCCGTCGATCACGGTGGACGACGCTGAGGTGATCGACGCCAAGGGGCTGGTCGTCGCACCGGGCTTCGTCGATCTGCACTGCCATCTGCGTGACCCCGGCTTCGAGTACAAAGAGTCCATCGCCACTGGCACGGCTGCTGCCGCACGCGGGGGCTTCACTACTGTCTGTTGCATGCCGAACACAGACCCAGCCATCGATACGCGCGCGACTGTTGAATACGTGATTCGCACCGCTGCGGCGACTGCTTCGATCCGAGTGCTCCCGATAGGATGCGTCACGCAGGGCCGCGCCGGCCATGCGCTCGCAGAGCTGAGCGACCTGGCAGATGCGGGCTGCGTTGCGTTCAGCGACGATGGCGCCCCTGTCTACGACGGTCAGATCATGCGACGGGCGCTGGAATACGCTCGCATTACCGGCCTGCCAATCATTGATCACTGCGAGGATCCCGAGATTGCCGCCAGCGGCGTGATGCATGAAGGCGCCGTCTCAACCCGGCTAGGGCTGCGCGGCCAGCCGGCGGCCGCCGAGGAATCGTTTGTCGCGCGCAACATTGCCCTCTGTGCACACACGGGAGCGCCGGTGCATCTCGCCCACATCTCAACGCGCGCCGCGGTCGAGCTCATTCGTGACGCCAAGAACCGCGGCTTGCCGGTGACAGCGGAAGTTACGCCACACCACCTGACGCTGACCCATCACGCCGTAGCGTTCACGAACGGCAAAGACGTGCTCATGTACGACACCAACGCGAAGGTCAACCCACCGCTCCGAAGTAGCGACGACGTGACAGCTTGTGTCGAAGCGCTGCGCGATGGCGTGATCGATGCCATTGCGACCGACCACGCCCCCCATGCTGGCTACGAGAAGAATGTCGAATTCGACGCCGCGCCATTCGGGATCAGTGGCCTGGAGACTGCATTCGGGCTGTGCATGAGGCTCGTCCACGACGGTTCGCTCGACTTGAACACGCTCATCGAACGGCTGACAGCAGGTCCCGCACGCGCACTGGGCCTAGGCCGTTCAGTACCTGGTCTCGGCTCGCTCGCTGACGGCGCCCCCGGGGATGTCGTGCTGCTCGACCCAAATGCTGAGTGGACCGTCGAGCCGGAGCGCTTTGCCTCGAAGGGGCGGAACACGCCGCTGGCCAGTCAGACGCTCCGTGGCAAAGTTATCGCGACGATCTACGAGGGACGCGTGGTCTGGGCGGAGGAGCGAGTAACGGCGTGATCACCGGCGCACACCTCGTCCTGGAAGACGGCACGGTGTTCGAGGGGAAGGCGTTCGGCGCGGCGGCCGATGCGCATGGGGAGGTGGTCTTCACGACTGCGATGACCGGCTATCAGGAGTCGCTGACTGATCCATCGTTCGCGGGACAGATCCTGGTGATGACCTACCCGCTGCAGGGCAACTACGGCGTGAACGACTTCGATATCGAGTCGCGGCGCGTGCAGGTGCGAGGCTTTGTCGTGCGGGAGGCGTGCGATCTGCCGTCCCACTGGCGCAGCAAGGGCACTCTGCACGACTACCTGGCCTCGAATGGTATCCCCGGCGTTGAGGGCATCGACACGCGCGCACTAACGCGGCGCCTGCGCTCCGCAGGCGTGATGATGGGCGCGATCACGACCGGAGAGCCGGAAAGCGCACTCGAGCGCCTACGCGACCTGCCGCGCTATGGCATCGCCGACCTGGTGCAGGGCGTGACTACAGCCGAAGCGTTCGCCTGGAGCGATCCGGAACGGCCTGGACCGCGCATAGTCGTTTTGGATCTGGGTGTGAAGCACAACATCATGCGCATCCTGGACTCCCTTGGCTGCCGGGTAACGGCCATGCCGTGCGCAACGTCGGCAGAAGACATCCTTGCGCTCAAGCCGGACGGCATCGTTATGTCACCAGGGCCAGGGGATCCGGCGCTGCTCGATTACGTGGCGAGGACCGCCGCTGGCTTGGTCGGACGCGTGCCTATCATGGGGATCTGCCTTGGCCATCAGGTGCTGGCGCGTCACTGGGGTGCGAAGACGTTCAAGCTGAAGTTCGGCCATCGCGGGGCGAACCACCCCGTCCAGGAGCCGTCGACGGGCCGCGTGTCGATTACGGCCCAGAACCACGGCTACGCGGTCGACGCTGATGGGCTGCCATCGACTGTCGAAGTGAGCCACGTGCACCTGAACGATGGTACGTGCGAGGGGCTGCGACATAGAGAGCTGCCCGTGTTTACGATACAGTTTCATTCCGAGGCGTCGCCCGGCCCGCGCGACAATCGTTACCTATTCGAGCGCTTTCTGGAGCTGGTGGAGGATGACCGGCAATGACCGAACCCACGTACCGACAAGCGACGATCCACGACGCCGAGACGATCGCGCAGATCATCAGCACCGTTGTGAAGGAGCCAAACCC